>JBOFDW010000146.1:0-12341 GCA_051647385.1 Fusobacteriaceae bacterium | reverse complement strand
GCAATTACATCAACATCATTACTCTGACCAATTCCCCCAAGAACAAATTGATTCCAATCTGAAAGTTTAGCTTTTTCTATTGCAACTTTATTTTTTGTGAAGCTGAACGATTGACTCGCACACGAGCTAACAAACAATCCCAGTAAAACTATTGCCAAGAATTTTTTCATATATTGTTCTCCTCTATAATTTCTACAAATCCCAACAAAAAATTATTTACTTACCGAAAATTTTTCTTTTAATCTTGTTTTAAATAACATAACGAAATCAAATTTTTTCTGCATCATAAGCGGGATTATAAATTGCTTTGAATCATTCGTTACGATGTCCAAAGTTACAACAAAATTTTTTCTCTTTCCTATTGCATTTTCTTTTAGCACGCAACTTTTTATGTCTGAAAAATTTATCTTAATTTTGTAGAAATATAAAATTTCTGCAACAGTATCAATTTTTATTTTATAATCGTAAATTGTCTTGAGTTGTTTCCCACCCATAAAAAGTGTTACAAGGGCAAAAAGTAAATTCACGTGGCTATATTTTATTTCTGCGATAACATAAAACTGATAAATTGCAATCATCAAAAGTGGAATTGATGTGCTAAGCCATGCAACTGTTCTTTTTATTTCAAGCTTGAAATTTTCCATGTCAGAAAATTTTTTTGAATATGGTGCGTTTAATTTTTTCAAAAATTCATCGTAGAATAACATTTTATCTCCTTTAATATTTTAGTTATAAAAACTTTCGTCAATATGAAATTTATTCCCAAGGCATTGCTTCATCATAAGTATAAGCCTGCATTTTTTCTCTAAGTTCATCCACAAATAAATTTTTATAGTCTTGGAATCTCTAGTTAGAATATAAAAGTGTGGCGGTGTGTTGCGGTCTTTATAATTGCGTTGCTCATTTTCTAAGGTACACCGCTCTATATCATCAAAATTTATTTCTCGACTCAAAAATTTTTTGTATAAAACTTTCTTAGCAGAAAAATCTATTGAGACTTTGTACAGGCACATCAACAAAATTTTGTATATGCTATAAATAAAACTGAGGCTCACCAATATAATCATAAATTTTTTATGCGTGAATAAGTACAGAAAAATCTGTGTCATGTCTAATGAACCTATCATAGGAGCAATTTTTTTAAATATATCTATTAGCAAAAATATTCCAGCAGCCAAATATATGGAGAGTTGCAAAAAAGTAATTCCTATTTCGTTCTTGCTATTATATCTAAAAGTCTCATTGTCATAAAATATCTCCTGACTTTTAGAGTTGAGCTTCTCTACAAAATCCTTTTTAAATTCCATTATAAATTTTATTCCCTTCAAAATTTTTCTTGTTTTTTTTTAATATTTATATTTTGATTTTTTTAGTTATAAAAACTTTTGTCTATGGAAAATTTTTCTTTAAGGATTTGTTTCATCATAAGTATGAGCCTATATTTTTTCTCTAAATTCATTTCAAGATGGATTTTTATTTTTTTGGAATTTTTCATTGTGACAAAAAGATATGGTGTCTTCATTAATTTAAATCTCAAATTACTTTCTCCCATATTTTCCAAATAACATTTATCTATATCCATGAAATTTATTTCTTGATGTTTAAAAATTCTATACATAATTTTCCCAGAAAGAATATCAATCTCAAGTTTATATAGAAAACTTTCAAAAATATTTTTTACTGCAATAACAATCATTATTATTGCAACTATTGTAAATAGTAATTTTTCTTTATCTTGATCAGCTGTAAAATATTTGTTTGAATAATACTTTTGATAAAACATAAAACTAACACTAAAAACCAATTGAATAATAGTTTCAAAAAAAGAACGTTTAGAATATTTGAAAGTCTCAGTATAATATATTTCTTGTTCTTTAGAATTCAGTTTGTTTATAAATTCGTTTGAAAATTTCATTTTAAAAGTAACCTCCTACAATATTTTTTCTCCTAATCTTTTGGCACACTCAAATTATGCACGGCATTTATATATCGAACTGTTTTAGTTTTTCCTCTTATGAGTAACGTCTGAGTTCTGGCAATATTTCCTTTTCTTTTAACTCCCTCGAGTAAATCTCCACTGGTAATTCCTGTTGCGGAAAAAATAGTTTCGTCATCTTTTACCATATCATCCATCTTTAAAATGTCGCCAACTCTTAAACCAAGTTCTTCGCAACGTCTTTTTTCTTCCTTAGATATAATATCGTTTTCAATATTTGAACCTTTTACTTCTGAACGAAGTTTTAATTTTGCTTGCATATCTCCACCCAAAGCTTTTATGACCGCAGCCGATATAACACCTTCCGGTGCTCCACCAATTCCATAAAGCATGTCAACATCAGAATCTATTATACAAGTAAGAATTGATCCAGCAACATCTCCGTCAGGTATCGCAAAAATTCTCATGCCTAATTCTTGAAGTTCTTTTATTATTTCTTTATGTCTAGGTTTATCAAGAATTACTATTGTAATTTCTTTATAAGATTTATTTAAAACTTTTGATACAGCGTCAATATTTTCTCTAAGAGTTTTGTTTAGATCTATTTTTCCCTTAGCTTCTTGGCACACAACAAGTTTTTCCATGTACATATCTGGAGCTTTTAAAAAACTTCCTTTGTTTGCCACCGCCAAAACTGCAATAGCATTTGCCTGACCTTGAGCCGTCATTCTTGTTCCCTCAATTGGATCCACTGCAATATCAACAGCTATTCTTGACTCGATATTTTTATTGCCAACTTTTTCTCCAATATAAAGCATAGGAGCTTCGTCTATTTCTCCCTCTCCTATAACTATTTCCCCGTCAATGCTAATTTTATTTAAAGCATTTCTCATTGCATCAACTGCTGCTTGGTCAGCTCCGTCTTTATCTCCACGTCCAATCCATTCTTGTGCAGCAAGTGCGGCTGCCTCTGTAACCCTAGCAAACTCCAAAGCCAATTCTCTCTTCACAATTCTCTCCTACTTTTTTAATTTATAAATCTTCTCACCGTCTCGTACCATTTGCAGTTTTTCTCTGCCCAATTTTTCTCTAAAAAAAGGATCTTCTAAATCTTTAAGTTTTTTCTGGTAACTTTCTATGCCGTCGTTTGTTGCAATAATTTTTTTTTCTATATCTTTGATAGCCTTTTCTGTTCTCTGAATTTTTGTGTTGCTACGTATAATTTGCGGAACAAATTTTGAAGCAGTAATTCCAATCACAAACATTAATAATATCCAAGTAATTCTTCCGCTAGATTTTTTTCTCTTTATTCCTAATAAATCTTGAGCTTCATTTTCTTCTCGGATTTGTTCTTGCCTAAGTTTTTCCTCTCCAGAATTTCTAGCCATCATAGTGCTGGTTCTCCCTTTGCCTTAGAAATTTCTTGTAATCTTTTCTTAACGAGTCTTTTTGCAACTGGCGAAAGTTTATCTGTGAATAAAATTCCTTCTAAGTGGTCGTACTCATGTTGAAAAGCTCGCCCTAAAAGTTCTGAACCAGTCTCTTCAACTTGCTCACCATTCTCATTCATATATTTCACAGTAACTTTTGCTGATCTTTGAACATTTTTATAGACTCCAGGAATGCTAAGACAACCTTCTTCACATTCTATTTTATCGTCAGAATATTCTATCATAGGATTTATAACTTTCCGTACTTTTCCATCGCCAATATCTATTATGAAAATTCTTAAGTTCACTCCAACTTGTGGTGCAGCAAGTCCTACACCTTCGATATCATGTAAAGTTTCTACCATGTCGTCCATAAGTTGCAAAATTTCTTTTGTTATATCTTTTACATCTATAGATTTTTTCCTCAAAACTTCGCTTCCATATTTTTTAATATCTAATAACATTTTGCTCTCTCTTCCCTCCTATCTCTATTCTTGCTATATTTATTTTTTTTATAATATTTATTAATTTTATTTATTAATTTTTATCTTATTTTTTATTGATTTTTTTTTATAAATAATTATATAAGATTCATCGGATCAATATCGATTACTATCCTATATTTTTTTTCTTTCTCCAAATTTTCCTCAAATTCCTTTAACTTTTTCCCCAAAAATATTTTGTATCTATTTATATTTTCACGTTTACCTTTTATAAAAATATTATATCGGTATCTGTCTTTCACTTTATAAATTAGACTCTTCATTGGACCATAAATTTCCACTGTATCTTTTTGTATCGCCTTACAAAAATTATTCGCAAAATTCTCTAGCCTAACTTCTTGGTTAGAAGAAATACCTATGTTAATAACTTTTGAAAATGGTGGATAAGAAAGCAGTTTTCTCTCTTCAATTTCTTTTTCATAAAAACTTTCATAGTCACAATTTATTATATCATGAAATATATGATTTTCAGGCTGATAAGTTTGAATAATAACTTTTCCATTTTTATCACCACGTCCAGCACGACCCGACACTTGAGTCAGAAGTTGGAAAGTTCTTTCCATGGCACGAAAATCTGGAAAAGACATACTCATGTCTGCACTTATAACTCCTACAACTGTTACGTTTGGAAAATGTAAACCCTTTGTTATCATCTGAGTCCCAACCATTATTTTATATTTTCCATCGAGAAAATCATCGTACATATTTTGATGAAAATCTTTTTCTTTGGAAGCCTCTGAATCTACGCGAATAATTTCAACCGGAAATATTTTTTTAAGCTCGTCCTCTATCCTCTCAACTCCACGACCGCTATGAATAATTTTATCGCTGCCACAGCTTGAACATTTTCCAGTATAGCTTTTACTTGTTCCGCAATAATTGCATCGAAGTTTTTTTTCTCGCTGATAATAACTATATTTTATCGAGCAATGTTCGCATTCTTCAACGTGACCACAATCTTTACACTGCACATAAGTTGAGTATCCTTTTCTATTTAGCAGCAAAATTATTTGTTCGTCACGAATAATTGCCTCTTGCATATTCTTTAAAAGTTCTTTGCTAAAAAATTCGTTTTCTTCATTTTTCATATCAACTATTTTTATTGCAGGAAGTTCTGCTCCGTTATATCTTGAACTCATCTCAAAAAGTTTGAACTGACCAGTCTTGGCAAAATAACACGACTCAATGGAAGGCGTCGCAGATCCTAAAATTACTTTACAGTTTTCAAGTTCTCCACGCCGAAGTGCAACATATTTTGCATGATATCTTGGATTAGTATCTTGCTTATAAGTATTTTCATGTTCTTCATCTATTATTATATACGCGATATTTTTTAGTGGAGCAAAAATTGCAGACCGTACTCCTACCACAACTTTTTTTTGTCCACTTGCAATTTCATTCCACTCCAAATTTCTTTCGCTTTCTGCCATCTTGCTGTGCATAATAGCAACTGTGTCTCGAAATTCCTCACGAAATCTATTTATCATTTGTGGTGTCAGAGAAATTTCTGGTACCAAAAATATTGAACCTTTTCCTTTTATAAGTGCATCTTTAACCAAAGAAATATATACCTCAGTTTTTCCTGACCCTGTAATTCCCTTGATCAAAAAATATTTTGTATCAGATTTTTCTATTCCATCTTTTACTTTCTGTTGTTCTAGAGTAAGTTTTCTGCTTTCTTCTTTGATAGTATTTTCTCTACATTCAAAATCATTTTCTTTCGCTTCTTTAGTAATAATAATATCTTCATAAAAAAGTATTCCAGCTTGCAAAAAATTTTCGAGCTCTCTCTTAGAATATTTTTTTTCAAAAGAAGTTGCAGTCACAAATTCTCTCTTTTTAAAATATTTAGCTATTTCTTTTTCCAGTTCCGTCAAAGGAGAATAATCTCTATTATATCTATATCTTTTTTTCTTCGAAATATTTTGTTTACTTGTGTTTCCCAAATTAAAAATATGTGTGTACCCTGTCATATAATAATCTTTTACCCAAAGCAAAAGTTTTATATATTCTTCAGAATAACTTATTGAGCCGTCTATCTTTCTTTTTATCGGCAAAACCTTAAACTCAAAATTTTCCTCAGAAGATTTCTCAACTATTACAGCAGTTCGTTCTCTATTCCTAAAGCTGACAATAACAACGTCACCTATCTTATGCTCATTATTTATGTCGGCATAAGTATAGAGTGTATTAGTATCTTCAACATATAGGTTATAGTTTGTCATTTTATTTTACCTTTGCCTCTCCTAAATCTATTTTTATATTATCAATGTTATCCAAATTCTTTCCAACTTCTGGTTCTTGAGAAATTACTGTTGTTCCATTACCTATTATTTCTATATTAAATCTTGTATTCTTAAATATTCCAAGTACTTGCCGAGAAGACATTCCCTTCAAATTTATCATTGTCGCTCGTCCTTGAAGCTGATTGACAAAATTTTGTTTTGCCACATCTTTTTCAACCAAAATTTTTGATAGAACTTTTATATTTTGAGATTCCAAACTTTTTCTCTCAACTATTTGTGAAGCTATAGATGCAAAAACTGGTGCTGAAACTGCTCCTCCATACATTGCCTCTTGATTTTTTTCTTGTGGTTTATAGAACATAACCAAAACTACATACTGAGGTTTATCCACTGGAAAAAATCCCAAAAAAGATGACAAATATTCATTCTGCAAATATCCGACCTTAGGTGAACTTATTTGAGCAGTGCCAGTTTTTCCACCAATGTCATGCCCAAGAACTTTTGCTCTTTTTCCACCACCCAGCATTACAACGTCTTTTAGCATTTTACGCATAAGTTTCGATGTTTCTGGTGAAACTGTTTTACCTCTAACTATCGGAGTGTTTCTTCTGATAACGGTCCCGTTCTGATTTTCTATCTTAGCCACGATATAAGGCTTGAATAAAATACCGCCATTAATAACGCTAGAAAATGCAGTTGCAATTTGAATTGGAGTTACAGCTATTCCTTGACCAAAAGGCATGTTGGCTTTTTTTAATCTATCCCATTTTTTATATGAAACTGAATATGGTTTAAGTTCTGATGTGAAATCTACTCCAGTTTTTTCATAGAAACCATATTTCATTAGCCACTCATCAAACTTTTCATCAGAAAAATTATCACCAATTTTAACCATTCCAATGTTACTAGATTTTTCCAAAATTTCTCGCACTGTTAAAATACCTTTGGTAGTTCTTGATGCTTCATTTATTGTATAGCCGTGTAAAGTTAGTTCTCCGTTTCCGATGTCAAATTTTGAGTCAGTCCGAATAAAATTTTCTTCTAAAGCAGCTCCAACAATCATTGGCTTAAATACTGAGCCTGGCTCAAGTTGGTTTTGAAAAATAGGATTACGGAGTTCTTTATTATTCTTCGAAAAATATGCAGTACCAAAAATTTCTCCAGTATTTGGATTCATAACCAGACCATAAGCCTCTTCAGCTTTTTTACCTATAAATTGCTTCTCTATTTCAGCATTCAAAATATATTCTATGTCGTCATCAATAGTTAAATAAACATTTTTGCCATCAAGAGATGAGTCAATTCTGTCGTCAGAAGTTGGAAGAGCTATTTCTCTTTTTTTTGTAAAAGAACCTTGGACTTTTAAAATTTTCCCATTCAAATACCTTTCGTAAATTTTTTCTATTCCAAAAACTCCAACTTTTTGGTATCCTGATTTATTTGGTTGAAATCCGATATTTCCCACCAAATTTTGATAAATGTTTGCCCTGAAATATTTACGTTCAATAATTCTTTCAAAAAATATTTCTTTGTGAGTCATTCCAAAAAATTTTGAAATTTCTTGTATCTTATTTTTATTTTCCTCTGAAATTTTCTTAGATATTACTTTGTATCTATTTTCTTTTAATGATGCATTGTCTATATTTTTAAAAATATTATCCAAATCAACTTCTATAAGTTTTTCATAACATATTTTTTTTAAAAAATTTATAGCTAATGAATTTCCTGATATTTGAGTTGGGTCTACAACTAAATTATATACATAATAATTAAACGCAAGCTTTTTATTATTCGAGTCAAAAATTATTCCTCTCTGCCCTTTCTTTATCGTATCAGCTGTAATTTGTTCTCTAAGCATTCCCTCAAAAAAATTCCCATTAATAAGTTGCACGTTAACTGCACGTGCGATTATTGTCAAAAGTATCAGATGAAAAATCATAGCTAATATTTTTGACCGCCGATTAAAATATGATAGTTTCCTCAAATTTTTCAGCGACATATAAATATAAAACTGGTAAGCAAGCAAAAATAAAAGGTAAATTCCAATTGAAGGATAACCTATGAAAAAGCTGCCAATCCCTAATATAAAATTAATTATCATAGCAAAAACTTTTAATAGCAGCAAGACACTTTCCCTCCAAACCAAATTTGTACCTATTTATTATACCATATGCAAAATAAAAATAAAACATCCATGTGACACAAATATAAACAATAAAAAAACTTCAGCAGTTTATATCCCACCGAAGCCGTTAAATTTTATTTTAAATATTTTTGTTAATTAAAAATTTGTCAAATCAAATCTATAACCTATCCCAATAGAAATTCTTGAATAGTTTATTGCCCCAAAATCTGTTGTAGTTGCAATGTCATCCTTAATAATTGTTAAACTATATGTGGAAGTATTTACGGCATACATAACATCAAAAGTAAAATTTTTAAAGTTAGTTCCAAGTCCAGCTGCATAATATAATCCTGAACTATAACTTCCATAGTTAGCAGAAACAAGTTCCCCAGTTGTTTGACTTGTCTTTTGACCTGAAGAACCAAGAAAATTTACAGAATATCCAACATTTAAAATTAAGAATGGTTGAAATAAGGTCTTTGGATCTAAAAAAAATATCCTAGTTGCAGCGTAAATAGGTGTTGAACCATAATTAGGAATCTGATATTGTTCTTCTACTGGTTTTGTTGTTGTTCCTTCTGTGATTGGCAAAGTATAAAGAGGCATGTTTGGATGCATTTGATATGCAGCACCTATTCCTATCTCAACTCTTTTCCATGGCTTTATCATCAATTGAAAATCTCCAAAATATCCCATACCATCTACAGTTCCATCTGAATATTTTGGAACGGCTGTATAACTTGACATCAAATCCACTCCACCTTTTAAGTATATATACACAGGATTTTTTTCTACAGATTCAACAACTGGTGCAGGCGTTGGTGCAGCTACGATTGCAGCTGGCACAATAACTGCTGGTGCTTTACTAGGTATTTTTCTTGTAGTAGTAGTTATTTTTTTTGTTGTTTTTGGCGGCAATCTTTTCGTAGTCACAGTTCTTTTAGCCGTAGGTTTTTTCCTAACAGTTTTTTTTGTTGCAGGTCTCTTGACTGTAACTCCTTCAGCTGTCGAAACATATCCAACAATCAATATTAAAAGTATAATTACCCTAAAAAATTTTACTTTCATCTTAATAGTTCTCCTTTTATAAAACTTTGCAAGTTATTTATAACCAAAAAAGCTTATTTTTTCTACTCCATTATTTTTTTTTACTAATTACAGTATGTATTGTACTATATTTTGTTTGAAAAGTCAAGGTTAAAATTTCATTCTGACAATAATTTTGTTTATTTAAGCACTTCGCAACTATCTTAATCTGTTTTTTCTTATAATAAAATTATAAAAAAACAGAAGCTCAGTAAGAACTTCTGCCTATAAAAATATATATTTTATTTAAAAAAACTACAAAGTAATATTTTCTTCAGTTTCAAAATCAAAAATATGACATTTTTCCATTTCAAAACAGAAAGTTGCTATACTTCCAAATTCTAATCTTTCAGCTTTTTCAACTGGAATCCTTGATGTATACTGAACATTTCCCAAAGAAAAATATACATATTCTTCATTTCCCATCTGTTCAACAATATTTACATGACCTTGAATGCTTGCATCTTTTACATTTGGATGTGTATTTTTATTTCCAACATTTTCTGGTCTTATTCCAAACCAAACTTTTTTACCAATTTTATTCTTTACTTTTTCTGCTTTTTCATTAGGAAGAATAACCATATTTTTTTCATCTAATTTTACACCAATATTTTTTCCTATATCTAATAATTCTGCTTCAATAAGATTCATAGCAGGCGACCCAATAAATCCAGCAACAAATTTATTTTTAGGTTTATTATAAAGATTTAACGGAGTATCAACTTGCATTATTTTCCCAAAGTTCAAAACACAAATTCTGTCACCCATTGTCATAGCTTCTACTTGATCATGTGTAACATAAATCATTGTAGCAGTCTGCCCCTCTTTCTTAAGTTCTTTATGCAATTGAGTAATTCTAACTCTCATCGATACACGAAGTTTTGCGTCAAGATTTGAAAGTGGCTCATCAAATAAGAATACATCTGGCTTTCTAACTATAGCTCTACCAACTGCAACCCTTTGTCTTTGACCGCCAGACATTTCTTTTGGTTTTCTGTCTAGCAATTCTGTAATCTCTAATTTTTCTGCTGCTTCACGAACTCTAACATCAATTTCTTTTTTTGCAACTTTTGCCATTTTTAGTCCGAAAGCCATATTTTCATAAACTGTCATGTGTGGGTACAACGCGTAGTTTTGGAAAACCATTGCTATACCTCTGTCTTTTGGTGGCAAATCATTAACAACTTTGTTGCCAATCATAATTTCTCCACCTGTAATTTCTTCCAAACCAGCAATCATTCTTAGAGTTGTTGATTTTGCACATCCTGATGGTCCAACAAATACCATGAACTCACCATCTTTAATGTCCAAGTCAATTCCATGAACTGCTTTGAACCCATTTGGATACTGCTTCTCAATTTTTTTGAGTTTTACTTCTGCCATAACCATTACCATCCTTTTCCACCTAAGTGTTTTTTTACAGGAAGAATATTTCCTGTTTTGCACAAAAAGAATTTGTACATAAAACAATTCTACACCATAATTTTTTTTTGTCTAGAATTTTAATTGAAAAATAAGTTTGACAAATATTTTAAAATATTATTAAAAATTTAAAAATGAGTTCCGTTATCATAATAATTTTCTCCAACTAGAGAAAAAAATATCACTGTAACATCTCTATCATTATTTAATTCTTTTAATTTTTTAGTAAGAAAATTTGCGACTTTATCTTTAATTTCTTTTTCCCTAGGAAACCAAAATATTTCCACAAAAGTTATTCCGCCATCGATAATTTTTCCATCAAAAATATATTCTGTCAAAATGTGCTCAAGTGTAAACCATTCTCTTTCACAACCAACTATTTTTGTAAGTTCATCAATTATAAATTTACTCTGAGATATAATTTTTTCTTTTTCTATTCCTCTAAATTTTAAATGTGGCATAAAATTTATTCCTCCTGTGATATAATATAGTTGGAAATATTCTATCACAAAAATTATAAAAGGAGAAACATAAATGAAAATCAAAGAATTTAAACTTGGAGCTCTTGAAGCTTTTTGCTATCTTGTTTGGGATGATAATAATATTGGATATTTTTTTGACTGCGGTGGTTCAGAATTATCAGAGCTTAAAAAATTTTCCGGTGATAATAATATAAAATTAAAATATTTAATTTTAACTCACGGGCATTTTGACCACATTGGTGGTCTTACAGAATTTACAAAAATTTTTCCTGATACAGAAATTTTTATTGGAAAGGAAGAAGTAAATTTTTTACATGATTCTAATTATAATTTATCAGAATCAATTATAGGAAGTCCTTACACTTTTGATGGAGAGTATAAAATTTTGGAAGAAGGAGATTTTGTTGGAGATTTTAAAATGATTTCGACTCCAGGTCATACTGCTGGGTCAAAATGTTATTATAACGAAAAATATAAAATATTAATTTCTGGTGATACAATGTTCAAGGGCAGTTTTGGTAGAACAGATTTGCCAACAGGAAATGGGCAAGCACTTTTTATTAGTCTAAAAAAACTTTGCTATGAGTTACCAGAAGATACAAAAGTTTATAGTGCACATACTCCACCAACAACAATTGGCGATGAGAAAAAGTTTTTAAAAACTTTTTGGTACATAGAATAAATTTATATTAAAATATTAAATTACTAAAATATAAATAAAAATTTTAATACAAAAATTATGGAGAAAGTTTTGGGAGATGAAAAATTTGAGAGTATTAGGAATTGATCCAGGTACAGCAATAGTTGGTTATGGGATTATAGATTTTGATAAAAAAAATTATGAAACAATAGATTTTGGTTGTATCTTCACAGATAAGAATCTTGACATGGAAGAACGTCTTCTTATAATTTTTGATGAACTCAGTGAACTGATAAAAAAATATAAACCTAATCACGTTGCAATCGAAGATCTTTTCTTCTTTAAAAATAGCAAGACAGTTATTAGTGTTGGTCAAGCAAGAGGAATAATTGTTCTTGCCAGTATGAAAGCTGGAGTAAAACCTGTTGGATATACTCCGCTTCAAGTAAAGATGGGAATCACTGGTTATGG
>JBOFDW010000145.1:0-9493 GCA_051647385.1 Fusobacteriaceae bacterium | reverse complement strand
TGAGCTTGAAAAATTATTTCAAAAACTTGTTGAAGCAGAAGAAAGTCTAAAAAGAGTTATACAAAATTTTTTGTTGCAACAAGAAACCAATATGAAAATCAGAATAGAAAAACTTATAGGACTCAATCCAATAAGAATTTTGTCTAGTGGCTATTCTTTAACGGAAAAAAATGGTAATATAATTAAGAATACAAAAAATTTAAATATCGGAGACGAAATAATCACCAAGCTAAAAAATGGGAGAATAAAAAGTACTATCAAGGAGTTGGAAGAAGAGCATGAATAAAAAAATAAATAAGAATAAGAGAATAAAGAGAGAGATAAATAAAAATTTTAGAGTTATTTTTATGAGCATTATTTTTATAGTAATTTTCACAGGAATAAATTTGGTGAGCTTTGGGCGGACAGCAGAGGAAGAAGAAGCAATTCAAATTTCTGCTCTTGAACTTATAAATGCAGCAAATAAAACTTCAGACCCAGATACACTTTTTGTTATTGGGGACAAACTTTTTAAGATGGGTAAATATGACAAGGCAAAAAATGTTTTCATAAAAGGGAATGATGAGAAAAATATTTTGGGAGCTGCAACAAGTGCAAGATTTAATGGGGAAGATAAAGTGGCAATAGATTATTATTCAAAAATTATAAGCATGAATAATAGCTTGGAAGAGGCTTATTTTGGACGAGCACTTTCTTACAGAAGAATGGACGACTATAATAAAGCCATCTCAGATTTTAAAGTTAGCATAAAATTAAAGAATAACGAGTATGCTTATGCAGGAATAGGTGACTTGTATATTCTCACAAAAAAATATATAGAGGCAAAAGAAATTTTGGATAAAGGACTAGAGGAATATCCGAGCTCAGAAATTTTGAAAAGTTTGAGAAATAGGTTGCCAAAGTAAAATAAAGCGAGCAAAAAAATCAGGATAAGAATTATTATATTAAAAATTATTCAAAAAAATTAGCAGATAAAATATAAATTAAATAAAAATCATATAGACTTACCGAGGGGAAAAAATGGATTGGTACCGATTGAAATGTGTAGGTCTTACTGATGGAGTCATCAAAAAACTTTTGAAAATAACAAAAGATTACGATGAGATTTTTAAAATAGATAAAAACCAAATGCGTCATGTTCTGAAGATTTCCGAAGAAGATATAAATAAAATTTTTTCCTCTAAAGAAATAAATTTGGAAAGTGAGCTTGAAAAACTTGCTAAAAAAAACGCTAAAATTCTTTTCATAGAAGATAAAGATTATCCAGATAATTTGAGAAATATTTCACAGCCACCTATATTTTTATTTTATAGAGGAGATGTTACAAAACTTAAAGGGCTAAATATTGCAGTAGTCGGAACAAGGAAATGTACGTCATATGGAACGATGGCATGCAACAAAATAATTACTGGTCTAGTAAAAGCTGGCATAGGAACTGTGAGTGGACTTGCAATGGGTATCGATTCTGTTTGCCATAGAAAAACTTTGGAAGAAGGCGGGACAACTATTGGAGTCATCGGTTGTGGTCTCGATGTAATTTATCCTCAAAATAATAAAGACCTCTATGAAAAAATTCCAGAGTCAGGCGGTATTATTCTAACAGAATTTCCTCTTGGAACGCAACCACAAGGATATCATTTTCCTCTTAGGAACAGAATAATAGTTGGGCTTTCAAGAGGAGTAGTAATAGTTGAGAGCCAAAAAAGTGGAGGGAGCCTTATAACTGCTGAACTTGCTTTGCTGGAAGGAAGAGATACCTTTGCAATTCCAGGTGAAATTTATTCAGAGTGTTCAGAAGGGTGTAACAATCTTATCAAAAATTCTCAGGCAAAACTTGTTATGAGTGCTGAAGATATCTTGGAAGAATATGGGATCGTTGTTGAGTCTTCCACTGATAATAAAAAATCAATTTTGAATTTGTCTGGAATAGAGAAAGAAATTTATGATATACTTGTTGGTGTGAAAAATTTGGACGAGATTTTACTCTCAACTTTTTTAAAGGCTGGGGAAGTCTTGGCAATTTTGATGGACCTTGAGCTAAAAAATTTGGTGACAAGTGTTGCTGGTGGAAATTATAGAAGAAAACTTTAAGTTAAAAATAAAGGGCTATTAATTTGGATTTAGCCTATATAAAAGTATTAGGAGTGATTTTGTTGGCGAAAAAAAAATTGGTTATAGTCGAGTCTCCTGCGAAAGCGAAAACGATTGAAAAGATTTTGGGAAGTTCTTACGAGGTAACTGCAAGCTTTGGTCATGTGAGAGATTTACCTAAGACGACCATAGGTGTTAAAATTGATGAAAATTTTAAGCCGAGTTATTCAGTGGTAAAAGACAAAAAAGAAATCGTAGCAAAATTAAAAGAGATGGCTAAAAATGCTTCAAAAGTTTATCTAGCATCAGATCCGGATCGTGAAGGGGAGGCTATCGCTTGGCATGTTGCCACAGCTTTGAAGCTAGATTTGGGAGAAGCTAACCGAATAGAATTTAATGAAATAACAGAGTCTGCAGTCGGAGACTCTATTAAGCAAGCCAGAACTATCGACATGAAAATGGTTAACGCACAACAAGCCCGTAGAATTTTGGACAGGATAGTTGGCTATAAAATAAGTCCGCTTCTTTGGAGAACTGTTGAGGCAAATACAAGTGCTGGTCGTGTTCAATCTGTTGCACTAAAAATGATTTGTGATTTGGAGGATGAAATCAGAGCCTTCATTCCAGAAAAATTTTGGAACGTGGCTGGAGATTTTGAGAGCAAATTAAAATTAACCCTAAATAAAGTAGACGGTAAAAAATTTGAGTTATTAACAGATGAAAAAATAGTAAAAGAACTTGAGCAGTTAAAGAAGGGAGAAACTTTTACTGTAACAACTTCAAATGTATCTCCTAGGACAAAAAATCCGCCGTTGCCTTTGAAGACAAGTACACTTCAACAACTTTCTTCTTCTTACATTGGGTTCTCTGCGTCAAAAACTATGAGAGTTGCTCAAGGTTTATATGAGAGCGGTTATATAACTTACATGAGAACTGACTCCACAAGACTTTCTGATGAAGCAAAAGAAATGGCAGCAAAATTTATAAAAGAAAATTATGGTAAAGAATATATTGGAGCACAAAAAGAAGCTAAAAATAAGCAGAAGATACAAGATGCACATGAAGCAGTAAGACCAACAAGTCCAATGAGCCCAGAAATGCTTAGGAAGAAATTGGATGCAGATCAAGAAAAATTATATAAACTTATATGGGATAGATTTATTTTATCTCAGATGTCTCCTGTGAAATATGAGCAGTTTGAGGTTGTATTGTCTTTGGGTAGATTTGATTTTAGAGGTTCTTTAAACAAAATAATTTTTGATGGATATTATAAACTTTTCAAAGATGAAGATGAACTTCCACTTGGAGATTTTCCAAATATAAAAGTTGGTGACAAGAAAAAATTAGAAAAGCTTGATATAGCGGAAGATTATACAAAGCCTCCAGCAAGAATCACTGAATCGTCTCTTGTTAAAAAACTTGAGCAAGAGGGGATAGGTCGTCCTTCAACTTATGCCACGATAGTTGATACATTAAAAAAACGTGTCTATGTAGAATTGCAGGGCAAAAGTTTTGTACCAACAAAACTTGGTTATGAAGTAAAACAAGAATTGGAAAAACATTTTCCAAGTATAATGAACATAAAATTTACTGCTGAGCTTGAAGATGAGCTTGACAAAATAGCTGAAGGCAAACTTGAGTGGACAAAAGTCCTTCAAGAATTTTATGATGAGCTGGATAAATATCTAAAAATTTATGGTGAAATGTTAGCGAAAGAACAAGCGAGAAGAATAGAATCAGATGTTGTTTGTGATTGCAATGGAAGTTTATATGTTATGAAGACTGGAATTTTTGGAAAATATTTGGTCTGCGAAAATCCTGATTGTAAAAAAAATATTTCTCTTAGAGGTATAGAAGTTTCCAAAGAGCAAATAGCCGAGGGGAAAATTTACGTAAAAGACCAGCTGGAAAAAAGAATTAAGGAAAGACAAGGAAAGCCCACAGATGTTTTCACAGAAAAAGGAGCAAGGTGCCTTTTAAAACTTGGAAGGTTTGGAAGTTATTTGGAGAGTGAAAATTATAAAGAAGATGAGATTAGGGTGTCACTTCCAAATGAGATAAAAAAACAAATCATCACTGGAACTCTTCAAGAAAAAGATGGGATCTCTTTGATTAATGGAGAACTTGAGAGGCTAAAAAAAGAAGAAGAAGACATCTTAAAAAAAGCTCCTAAGTGCGAACTTTGCGGAAAAGATTTTAGGGTTATGAGAGGACGTTGGGGAAAATATTTAAGCTGTTCAGGATATCCCGAGTGCAAAAATATTAAGAAGCTTGATAAAGATGGAAATATAACAGAGGCAACTGGTTCTAGAGGAAGAAAATCTTCAACTAAATTCAGTGAGACAAATACTAAAAAGACTACAACAAAAAAGACCGTAGCAAAAAAAGTTACAGCTAAAAAAACAGTAGCTAAGAAAACTGCTACAAAAAAATAGGAAGTAAAGGTGTTAAAAAATTGGAACAAGAAGTAATAATAATAGGGGCAGGCTTGGCTGGAAGTGAAGCAGCTTATCAGTTGGCTAGCAGAGGAATAAAAGTAAAATTATATGAGATGCGTCCAAAAGTTTCAACAGAAGCTCACACTAGTTCAAAATTTGCTGAGTTAGTATGCAGTAATTCTCTTGGTGGCAATCATCTTGGCAATGCGTCTGGTCTCATGAAAGAAGAGCTAAGATTTTTAGGCTCAAAATTAATTGAGATAGCCGATAAAAATAAAGTGCCAGCTGGTCAAGCTCTTGCAGTTGATAGAGAAGGATTTTCTCATGAGGTCACAAAAACTTTAGAAGCACAAGAAAATATTGAAATTATTCGAGAAGAAATTACTGAAATTCCAAAAAATAAAATCGTGCTTATAGCCAGTGGACCACTGACTTCTTTGGCTCTTTCAAAAAATATTGGTCAGCTTATAAATGGCGAGTATCTTTATTTTTATGACGCGGCATCTCCCATAGTTACACTTGAATCTATAAATCAGGACAAGATTTATTTTCAGTCGAGATATGATAAAGGCGAAGGTGAATATATAAATTGCCCAATGACTGAAGAAGAGTACAAAATATTTTATGAGGCTTTAATAAATGCTGAACGAGCTCCGCTTAAAAAATTTGAGGAAGAAAAACTTTTTGAGGCGTGTATGCCTGTGGAAAAAATCGCAAGTAGAGGTGAAAGGACTTTACTTTTTGGTCCATTAAAACCAAAAGGTCTTACAAATCCCAGAACAGGAAAATCTGACCATGCAGTTGTACAGCTTCGTCAAGATGACAAGGAAGGCAAACTTTATAATTTGGTTGGCTTTCAGACCAACTTAAAATTTGGAGAGCAGAAAAAAGTTTTCTCATTAATTCCTGGGCTAGAAAATGCAGAATTTGTAAGATATGGAGTTATGCACAGAAATACTTTCATAAATTCTACAAAACTTTTGAGCGAGAATTTGAGCTTAAAATCTGACGAGAATATTTTTTTTGCTGGACAAATTACAGGAGCAGAAGGATATGTGTCAGCAATTGCAACTGGTCTCATGGCTGCGATAAATATTGCTCAAAAACTTCAAGGCAAAGAAAAATTTGTGCTTGATGAACAGTCTGCAGTAGGTGCGATTATAAAATACATAACTTTTGATGGGCAGAAAAATTTTCAACCTATGGGACCAAACTTTGGGATAATAAAATCTTTGGAAGAAAGAATACGAGATAAAAATCAAAAGTATAATAAAATTTCAGCAATTGCACTGGATTATTTGTCGAGGGAGATAAAAAGATGCAAGATATAGAAGCTACCATAAAAGAATATTTATATTTTCTGGAATTCGAGCAGAAAAAAACTGTGTTGAGCATTGGTACTATGAAAAGTGACTTGATACAATTTCAAGAATTTTTGTCTGAACGAGAAGAGATAAAAACTTTTAGTGACATTACGGATTTTACCATAAGGGGATTTATAAATTGGGGGACAGAAAAAAAAGGTCTTGCTAGACGGACAGTCAACAAAAAAGTTTCGGTGATTAGAAGATTCTTTAAATTTTTGTGCGACAAAGAAGTAATCAAAAAAAATCCAGCATTATTTGTTGAGTTCCCAGTTTTTGAAACAGATAAACCAGAAATTATATCTTTGTCAGAGATTAACGAAATAAGAGAAAGCATATTTTCTTTTGATGGGGGTGGAGTGAGAGACCGAGCAATGATTGAAATTCTTTACTCATCAGGAATTACATCACAAGAATTATTACGTCTTGGTGAACGAGTGGTAGATTTTGAGAGACGAGAATTAACGGTTAGAGGAAGCAAACATTCTAGGGTAGTATTTTTCAGTGAGCGAGCAAAAAAATTCTTGCTAAAATATTTGGAAGAGAAGAAAAAAAAATTAGGTGATAAATATGATGAGAATATTTTGTTTGCAAACCCTCAAGGAAAAAGATTAAGTGACAGGTCGCTGAGAAAAATAGTTGGCAGATATTCTCAAAGAGCTGAGCTTGAGAAAGAAGTTACACCCTATGTCTTCCGTCATACTTTTGCAACACATATGTTGGTGAAGGGAATGAAGTTGGAATTTTTGAAGGAACTTTTGGGTCATTCTAGTTTGGAAATAACAAGAATCTATGAAGAGCTTGCAAAAGATGAGGCTATACGAGAAAAAATTTTTAAATAGAGGAGCGATATTTTATGGACAGAATCAAAGCCACAACTATTATTGGAATAAAAAAGAATGGAAAAATAGCTTTGGCTGGAGATGGTCAAGTAACTTTTGGCGAGACAGTCTTTAAAAATAATGCCAAGAAAATTCGGAGAATAGAAAATTATGATATCTTGACAGGATTTGCAGGGACTGCGTCAGATGCTTTTGCATTGCTTGAAAAATTTGAGGCAAAGCTAGAAGAGAATTCTGGTAACGTAAAAAAAGCTGCGGTCGAACTTGCAAAAGATTGGCGTAACGATAAAATTTTAAGAACTCTTGAGGCAATGTTAATTGTAGCAGACAAAGAAAATCTACTCATGGTCTCTGGTACAGGAGATGTAATTGAGACAGACGATAATGTTGTGGCTATTGGTAGCGGAGCAAATTATGCTTCGGCAGCTGCCAAGGCTCTGATAAAATTCACAAAATTATCTGCGGAGCAAATTGCTTTGGAGTCTATGAAGATAGCTGGTGATATGTGTATCTTTACGAATACAAATATTACTGTTGAGACGATATAGGAGACATAATTATGAAATTAAAAAAATGCGTTGGGTGCGGAATAGAATTACAAACAGAATCTCCAAACAAAGAGGGATATATTACAGCAGATGTTTTTGAGTCCAAGAGAGATAAACATTTTTGTCAAAGATGTTTCAAGCTCGTGAACTATGGAAAAAATATTCCAGTAATTTTTGATAAAGATGATTACAAGAAAGAAGTTTTGAAGGCATGTGATTCAGCAGATGTTGTTCTTGCAGTTTTCGATATTATTGATTTTGAATGCTCGTTTGATGAGACAATTTTGGACGTACTAAGAGATATGAACTCAATAATTGTTGTGAACAAGCTTGACCTTGTGCCAGACGAAAAACATCCATCGGAAGTTTCTGACTGGGTGAAAAAAAGATTGGAAGCTGAGGATATAGTCCCACTTGATATTGCAATTATCAGCACAAAAAATGGTTATGGAGTTAGTGGGATATATAAAAAAATAAATCACTACTATAAAGATGGAGCGAAAGCTGTTGTAATCGGAGTGACTAACGTTGGAAAATCCAGCATAATAAATAAGTTACTGGGAGAAAAGAGAGCGACAGTTTCAAAATATCCCGGGACAACTTTGAAGAGCATGAAGCACATGATTCCAAAAACTAATATTGAGCTCATGGATACACCTGGACTTATACCTAAGGGAAGAATTTCGGACTTGGTCTGCGGTGAATGTAATTTGAAAATTATTCCGTCAGGTGAAATTTCTAGGAAAACTTTTAAGCTGGATAAAGACCGAGTAGTTTTTCTTGGTGGGCTTGTTAGCTTCAAAATAAATAGTATCGAAGAAGAGCTTAAACCAATAATTTCTATTTATGCGTCGAAGAACATAGAATTTTTGGAGACGAACTTAGAGAAGCAAAAAGAATACTTGCAAAATAATCGGACAGATATTTTTTCTGTGCCATGTGAAAAATGTGTTGATGATTATAAGAAGAATGAAATCATAAAGAAAAATATCATTGTGCAAACTGGGGAAGAACTTGTGTTCAAAGGTCTTGGGTGGCTCACAGTAAAAAGAGGTCCGCTTAATATTGAAATCACAATGCCAAAGGCTGGAGAAATTCTTGTGCGAGATGCTTTTGTTAAACCAAAAAGATAAATTTAAATTTATAAAAATAAAGAAAAAATATTATAGAAAAAAAATAAAATTATAAAATTTATTAGCGGGGAAAAGATATGTTAAGAGGAAAATTAAAAGAGAGCAAAAAGTATTTGTTTGAAATTATAATTGCTATTGTAATAATATTTGGGGCAATTTCTTATGGATTTTATTCCAAAGCTAAAGATTTGAGGAATACCACCAAAGTCGAAAAAACTTTCGAGAAACTTGAGCGACTACGTGTAGCATTGGAGAAATATTACCAGCTCACTGGAACGTATCCAGAACTTTCCATGGAAGATGCTAACGATAATTTGCATCTACTTGATGTTAAAGACCAAAACGGAAATGTTATTTCTTTTGCAAAAATTTACGGAAGAAATTCTATTGAAGATACTGAATCAATTTTGGGTGGAAGGGGCAACAACAAAGTCTATGACACATCGAAGTTTGATGAGGGGAGTGGAACTGGTGGCTGGAATTATGATTATTCTGGACGGACTGGGGAAATTCACGCGAATATAAATAGCGGAGAATATGGTTCAGTGGACATAGACTGGAGCGAAGAATAAAGAGCAAAAAACTAAAGAGAAAAACTAGAGATAAAAAATAACAAAAAATTTAAAGCAAAATTATAGAGAAAATAACAGCCAAAACTATTTAAGGGAGAGTGGGCAAGTTGGAAAATGTAAAAAAATATGATGTGATATTTGTTGGAGGAGGTCAAGCAGGAGTTTTTGGAGCGTACGAAGCGAAGAGAATAAATCCTGCGGCAAAAATTCTCATAATAGATAAAGGCAAAATGTTGAAGCAGAGAGTTTGCCCAAAAGAAAAAACTGGGACGTGTTCCAAGTGTGAAATCTGTTCGATAATTTATGGTGTGAGTGGGGCTGGTGCTTTTTCTGACTCAAAATTTAACTTGGATTATAGAGTTGGCGGAGACGTTCATACTGTTGTAGGGAAAAGTTTGGTGAACGAGGTCATAAATTATACGCTACAAATTTATAAGCACTTTGGATTTGACGAGAAACCTTCAGGGCTAAATTTTAATGACACGATGGATAAAATAAAAAGAAA
>JBOFDW010000144.1:0-6019 GCA_051647385.1 Fusobacteriaceae bacterium | reverse complement strand
GTTAGGAATTTTTTGTGCAATGGGAATATTCACGACACCAGCAGTTTTAATTACTCTTGGAATACTTTTGTTCAAAGATTTTTTAGTTTGGAAATTCTCCATGATATTTATTTCCATAGCTTTGGTTTTTGGAAGCGGAAGAGTTTTAAGTGTGGATTATTATTTGGTTCCTAAGCTAAAAAATTTATGGAAAAAAATTCCGTGTGTGAAAAAGTTTTATTTATATAATGACTAATAAAAATTTCAAAATAAAAAAATTAAATATATTCAGAGAGAAATATTAGCGAATAAATTTT
The DNA here is from genome assembly GCA_051647385.1 of Fusobacteriaceae bacterium. Lineage (GTDB taxonomy): Bacteria > Fusobacteriota > Fusobacteriia > Fusobacteriales > Fusobacteriaceae > JAGNZR01. Next base: position 5,723 of record JBOFDW010000144.1, on the reverse strand, counting down.
TAGCATAAAATATTAAACGAAAATTAAAGAGGACTAAAATTATGAATCTAAAAAAAATTATTATATATTTAAGAGTTCCGTCTCTCACTGCAAGTGTCTTGCCATTTTTGGTGGGGGTCTCTTACGTGCTGTCAAAATACGGTGAAATAAATTTGAAATATTCTGGACTATTTTTTTTGGCAAATGTTTTGATACACTGTATTTGCAACATAGTAAATAATTATGTGGACTTTGGAGAATTAAAGCAGAAAAGATATTACAGCCAAAAAATTGAGCTAGGAATAATTTTTTCTTTATCATTAATTTCTGTCGCCATAGGAATTTATCTCGTGGCAAAACTTGGACTAGTAGTTTTAATTCTTGGAATATTTTCTTTTTTTGTAGCAGTATTTTACACAGCTGGACCAGTTCCAATCTCTCGCACACCATACGGAGAAATCCATTCTGGACTTGCAATGGGATTTTGCATAACTTTTTTATCTGTTTTTATAAACGAGCCAAATTCCCTCGTCACCATAAAATATTTTTCGCTCTCAAATTTAGAGGCAACTTTTTTCGTGAAAGAAATCTTAAAAGTATTTTTGCTTTCTGTCCCGTTAATTTGTTGCATTGCAAATGTCATGCTAGCAAATAATATTTGCGATGTGGATGAGGACACAAAAATAAATCGTTACACGTTGGCTTTTTATTTGGGGAACAAAAAATCTCTAAATCTTTTTAAGTGGCTCTATTATATCTCATATTTTTCTGCTATAATAATGGTAATATTAAAAATTCTACCGCTTTGGGGAATTATTATCATGTTGACTTTTTTCAAAGTAAATAAAAATATCAAGACTTTTTTTGAGCATCAATCTAAGCAAGAAACTTTTGCGTTGTCACTAGAAAATTATTTAAATATTTGCTTACCTATTATTGTAATATTATTTCTAGATTTTCTTCTCAAAATTTTATTCTAAAGTTTTACGTTACTGGTGAAAAAATCCAATGCGAAAAATAGGAGGTACAAATATGATAGCTGCATTTTTTGACATTGACGGAACAATTTATCGGAGCTCACTCATCATCGAACACTTTAAAAAATTAATAAAGTCCGAGCTTGTCGACGTTAGCCAATATAATAATAAAGTAAAAGAGTCCTTCACACTTTGGGACGAGCGGAAAGGTGACTATGACGATTATCTTTTGGATCTTGCCGACACGTACAGAGAGTCTATAAAAGGTCTGCCTGTTCACTACATTGATTTTATTTCTGAGCAAGTTATTGGGCAGAAGGGGAATAAAGTCTACAAATTTTCCCGTGATAGAATTGCTTGGCACAAAGAAAATGGTCACAAAGTTATTTTGATTTCTGGTAGTCCAGATTTTTTGGTGAGTAAGATGGCTAAAAAAGTTGGTGCTGATGATTTTATTGGTTCAGTTTATGGTGTTGCGAACAATAAATTAACAGGAGACGTTTCTCCCATGTGGGATACGCCTAACAAAATAAAATCAATTCATAAGTTTTGCGAAAAATATGATATCGACTTGGAAAAAAGTTTTGCCTATGGAGATACTAACGGAGATTTTGGAATGCTGGCAATTGTTGGAAATCCTTTTGCGATAAATCCTTCCCGTGAGCTCATCGAAAATATTAAGAAAGATACTGGTCTTGCTAAGCGGTGTGAAATAATAGTCGAGAGAAAAGACGTGATTTATCATATGGAGTTAAAAAATATAGAAATAGAATAAAAAAAGAGTAAAAAAAATTATTAGTATTAATAATAAATTAAAACCTGCAAAAATAAAGAGGCGTTGAGAAATTCTCAGCGCCTCTTTATTTTTTATTCTCTTAAATATTTTATTAATTTTTATTATTATTATTTTGCTGCCTGTCTTATTTCTTGTTCTGAGTTTTGTTTTGTTTCATGCTTTATTTCATGTTTCGCCTCATGCGTTATTTCTTCTGTTTTGTCTTTCTTTCTTCTTATCTCACACTGAGCCGCTGCTATAATTGCAAGTGGAACTCTGTATGGAGAGCAACTCACATAATCTAGACCCAAGTCATTGCAAAACTTTATACTATCGGGGTCACCACCATGTTCACCGCAAATTCCTATCTTGAGGTTAGGATTTACATCACGCCCAAGAGTTGTTGCGTGTTTCATCAGTCCACCAACTCCATACGAGTCCAACGTCTCGAAAGGATTTTTTGTATAAATTCCCTTTCTCAAATATTCTTGTATGAGAGGAGCAGTATCGTCCCGAGAAAGTCCAAGACTAGTTTGAGTCAAGTCATTTGTTCCAAATGAAAAAAATTCAGCCTCTGTTGCAATAAAATCTGCCACGATACAAGCTCTTGGAAGTTCTATCATAGTTCCAATTGAATAATCAGCTTTCATTTCTGTCTCGACTTCATCTATAACACCTTGAATTTTTTTTCTTACATAAGCAAGCTCTCTTGAATCACCAACTATTGGCACCATAATTTCAACGTGAGGATTTTTACCAGTTTTTTGAACCTCGTTTATCGCTTGCATTATAGCCCGAACTTGCATCTCATAAATTTCTGGAAAAGTTACAGCAAGCCGACAACCTCTATGACCAAGCATCGGATTATGTTCCATGTGCTTGTCTATTCTCTCGGTTACTTCTGTCATAGGAATTCCTATAATATTTGCCATCTTTCTTATTTCTATTTTAGTTTGAGGCAAAAATTCATGAAGAGGCGGGTCTAGTAAACGAATGTTCACAGGTTTATCACCCATTAGGCTAAACATTTCTATGAAGTCCTCCACTTGATACGGCAAAATTTTCTCAAGAGCATGCTCTCTCTCGTAAAGTTCTTCTGACAAAATCATTTCTCGTATTGCCCAAATTCTTTCGCCCTTAAAAAACATGTGCTCAGTTCTGCAAAGTCCAACACCTTCAGCACCAAAACTGAGTCCAGCTCTTACATCAGCAGGGGTATCCGCGTTCATTCTTACGCCCAATCTTTTATATTTTTTTGCGAACTCCAAAAAAGTTTTGAAATCTTCTTGGACATTTCCCTCTTCTATTGTTAGACGACCACTATAAATATTTCCGCTGTATCCATCAATGGAAATATAGTCGCCCTCTTTTAATTTTTTATTGCCAATTTTAAATTCTCTCTTGTCCAAATCTATTTCCAGTTGTTCACAACCTGCCACGCAACATTTTCCCATACCACGAGCCACAACCGCACCGTGAGAAGTGAGCCCACCCCTTGCAGTCAAAATTCCCATGGCAATACTCATCCCTCGCAAATCATCTGGGGAAGTTTCTGTCCGCACAAGTATAGAATCTTTGTCGTTGACTTTTTCCGATGAAAGTATTGCCTTACCCATTGCAACACCAGCCGAACCAGCCAGACCACTACCCAAGAGCTCAGCTTTTTCAATAGATTTTTTTGTAAAACTTCCAAGCAAAATCTGTGAGACATCTTTTGGATTAATTCTAAGTAGAGCCTCTTCTTCAGTGATAAGTTTTTCTTTTACGAGCTCAACAGCAACTCTTACGGCAGAAAAAATTGACCGCTTACCATTTCTCGTTTGCAAAATATACAACTTACCATCTTCTATGGTAAACTCTATGTCTTGCATATCTCTATAATGATTCTCTAGTTTTTTTGCGTATAACACAAACTCGTCGTAGATTTTTGGCAGAGATTTCTTTAAAGTTTCTATCGTCTCTGGAGTTCTTATCCCAGCCACAATATCTTCCCCTTGAGCTTGCAACAAATATTCTCCATAAATTTTATTCTCACCTGTTGCAGGATTTCTAGTGAATACAACACCTGTGCCAGAAATTTCATTCAGATTTCCAAATACCATTTGCTGAACATTTACTGCAGTACCCATCTTCTCATCAATATCATGAAGCTCTCGATAAATTTTTGCTCTTTCATTATTCCACGATTTAAAAATTGCCTCAATGGAAAGTTGCATTTGCTCCAAAGGATTTTGTGGAAAATCTTGATTGAGTTCTTTCTTGTAAATTTCTTTATACTTTTTCGTACGCTCTCGGTAAAATTCCGCCGTGTTCATCCCTTCAAATTTTGCTAAAAGTTTGTCCGCCTCTTTTACAAATTTTTCTCGCTCAACTTTCATTACAATGTCAGCAAACATCTCTATAAATCTTGAGTAACTCTCATAGGCAAATCTTTCACACTTGAAATTTTCAGATACGGTCTCAACCACTTCATCATTCATACCAAGATTTAAAACCGTGTCCATCATTCCCGGCATTGAAACTGGAGCACCAGAACGCACAGAAACTAGGAGGGGATTTTTTAAGTCCCCAAATTTTTTCCCTGTCTTATCTTCCAATTTTTCCACACTAACTTTTATTTCATTCAAAACTTGATCTGAAAGTTTGTTATCAACCATATACTGCCTGCAAACTTCTGTCGATAAAATAAATCCATAGGGTACAGGCAATCCTATCTTTGTCATCTCCGCCAGATTAGCACCCTTACCACCCAGCAGTTCTTTTAATTCTTTTCCACCTTCATCAAACATGTACAAATTTTTTGTTACCATACTTCATGCACCGCCTTATTTTTCGAAATATGCTCCCTTAAAATTATATGTTCCCAGAGGAGATTTTATCCACCCCTTAAGTTTTGGATTAGCACAAACATTGCTCACCCAATAATATAATGGAATTATAGGCATATCAGCCATCAAAATATCTTCAGCCTTATGTAAAAGTTCAACCCTTCTTGCCTCGTTAGTTTCTTTTTTCGCCATTTTTATCAGTGAATCATATCTGTAATTTGAATATCCAGCTGCATTATTTCCAACACCTGTAACCCACATATCCAAAAAAGTCATAGGGTCATTATAATCTGCAAGCCAAGTATGTCTCGCAATTTCGTATTCGTGATTATTTCTTGTTGGAGTAAAGACAGACCACTCCATATTTTTCAGCTCAATATTTACACCAAGATTTTTTCGCCACATATCTTGCACCGCTTGAGCAATATTTGAGTTCAAGTCTCCGATATTAAATATGAAAGAAATTTTTGGAATTTTTTCTGGACTATCATAGCCAGCTCTTTTCATGAGAGCCTTTGCTTCCTCAATATTTCCCTCAGGTGGGAAATAAGATTTAGTTATGAATTCTTTGCCGTTTGCGTCAGTTACTCCTTTTGGCACATAAGTTGTGGCGGCAGTTTGACCACCCTTAACAACTTTTGATATGAGTTCGTTTCTATCTATTGCCAAAATTAAAGCTCGTCTAACATTTGGATTTTGTAAAAACTTAGCAACTTCTGGGCTCATATTTTTTCCTGAAACATTTATAGAATAAAAATATGTTCCGAGCACTGGCATTGCAACTGCTATACCATCTTTTAAAAGTCCTGGTACTTCAGCTGGTGGAAGTCCATCAATCAAATCACTCTGTGCTTTTTTGAATTCGTTCAAAGCAGTTTTGCTGTCTTCAATTACTGTGAACTTTATTTTTGATAGTCTGACTTTTTCTTTGTCCCAATAATTTTGATTTTTCTCAAGTATAAAATCTTCTTTGGGATTTATCTTTGACATTTTGAATGGACCATTTGATACATAAGTCTCTGGTTTTAATGTCCAGCCTGTTGGATTTTTTTCTATTATATCTTTTCTCACTGGTAGATAGCTAAAACTTGACACAAGTTTTAAAAAATATGGAGTTGGTGATTCAAGTTTTACAACCAAAGTTTTTTCATCAAGTGCTCTAAC
>JBOFDW010000143.1:0-3595 GCA_051647385.1 Fusobacteriaceae bacterium | reverse complement strand
CAGCTGCTATTTGCCCATAAATATATGGGTCATCAACCATTGGAGTGAAAAAATCTAGCGTCTGTATGATTGCAATTTCATCCGTCAACTTATATACGGCAGCATCATCAGACTTGTCATACCCGACAATTAAATTTTCATCATCAATCCTAGGAAGTTTAGAAATGATTTTTGAAAGAACCTCCGGTCCTATTTTATTTGCTCAACCACCAACCGAGCATCTATCCAAAACAATTTTTTTCATTTCTACACCTCCAGCTTTTATTTTTTCAGCTCTTATTTTTTGTCTCTTATTTTTTATTTTAATATTGAGCAACAAATTTTTTATAAACTTCTTCTGTGGTGATTATCTCCTCGATAATTTCTGTAACTTTTGAGAATAGAGGACCTTTCTTCAAATATTTCTTGAAATTATTTATGGTCTTTTCTTCCCCTTGTACAAAAATTTCAACATCGCCATCTGGCAAATTTTTCACGTTGCCTTTTAACCTATGTGATTTCGCAATAAGAAAAGTGAACCCACGGTATCCAACCCCTTGAACTTTACCCTTCACAATAAAGTGATATGTTTTCATTTTCGTCACCCTATCTTTATGGTAGTCTCAATTATTGCGTACATGTGGTCTTTTATTCTACGGTAATTATTTAAGATATCCATATAACCTGTGCTAAACATTGCCTTCTCATCATGAATATTTTCGAAGTGTTCATTACGAGCTTTTTTATAGCTACCTTTTACTTCGTTACATTTTTTCAGTGCGATAACATATAAATCTTTATCTCTATTTTTATACGCATTATTTATGTCTATAAAAATTTCTTCTATGAATTTATGAAATTTCATAACCGTATTTTTTCTGTGACCATCCAAAAATATATCGTTATCAACCATCTTTCTTATAGTTTTTGCTATTCTTAATTGGTAATCGCTGATAGTTTCATACTCGTCACAAATCATTAAGTTCTCTCTAGTTTCTTCGACGTCATCTTCATCAAGACTTTTGTGCAAGATTGCAAAGTTAGCATCAGTAATTTCTTTCTCATACAAATCCATCTTCTCCTCAGTCATCTCAACAAAATCTGAGTGCTCTTTTGCTAGAGATCTGTCAGAATAAATTTCCTCAACTTTTTTGAAGCAAGTTTCTATCTGCTTTCCCATCGTTAAAATTTCTGTCTTAGTCTGACCCATAACTAGAGAAGGTACATCTGCCATGAGTTCATCAAGATGAGTAACCCTCTTTGTCTGAGCTTCAACATCATCTTTCACTACATAGTTCAATAATTTTGCTAAGTATCCGATAAAAGGCGTAAATAAAATCACGTTGGTAACATTAAACAAAGTGTGAGCCATTGCAATAGCCTTTGTTATCTTCATTTTATAAGTTGCTGCTGCTTGCTCAGAAAGATTTTCTACCAAACCTTCTGGTGGCGGTGCAACTTTTGACAGCAAAAATATGAAGAATCCAAAAATAGAAATGACCCAAATAACTCCAACAACATTTATGAGTATATGTGCGTACGCAGCTCGACGTGCATTTGCATTTGCTTTTAATGACGCTAAAAATGCTGTAATAGTTGTACCAATATTTTCACCCAGTACTAAAGCAACAGCAGTTTCATAATTTAATAAACCTTGAATAGCCAGAGCAATTGTTATTCCCAAAGTTGCAGACGAAGATTGAACCACTGCTGTCATTGCCATACCAATCATAGCTGCTTTTATTACTGTGGAATAATTATATATTTTTACACCGTTAACTATTTCTACTACATCAAAGCTATGGAAAAGTCTAACAAACTCTGGCATATGTCTGATAGGTTTTAGTCCTGAACTCATAAGTTCAAGTCCAAAAAATACTAGACCAAGTCCCATAATGGCAAGTGAACGAGCCTTAGCCTTTTCAGATGACAAAAATACAAAGAACATCGCAGCAATTCCAGCTATTGGAAGCCCATACTCGCCAACTTTCAGCACCAAAATCCAGCCTGTGATTGTTGTTCCGATATTTGCTCCAAGAATTACACCGAGAGCTTGCTGTAAATTTAAAAGAGAAGCATTTACAAATCCAACAGTCATAACAGTTACAACAGAAGAAGATTGGAGTACGCCAGTTATGAACACACCCATAATAATTCCAAAAATTCTGTTCCCTGTCAAATAAGCCAAAATTTTCTTTAGCCTATCGCCTGCAATTTTTTGCATGCCGTTAGATAAGTGAAACATTCCATACAGAAATATCCCCAGTCCCCCAAAGAGTTGCAACACAATTTTAAAATACTCCATGCTTTAAATCCTCCTCAAAAATTTTTAATATATCAAAACGCCTTCTAAATTATCTATCTCAGAAACTATTATAGCATCTTTTCCCAGTACGTCCAATAGTCCGAGTAAAATTAAACTTCCTGCAATGACATACTCAGCACGCTCAGGCTGAAGTCCAACTATTTTTTTTCGTTCTTCCAAATCAAGTCCCAAAAACTCTTGTAAGTTTTTTTCTATATTTTTTTTGCTCAAATTATATTTATGAACTTTTTTAGTATCATACTTTTTCATTTTTTCTGCAACAGAAACATGAGTTGTAACTGTACCAGCAACTCCAATGAGCTTAAACTCTTTATCTTTCTCATAAATTTTTTTGAGCTCAGCAAATTCTTTTGCTATCCAGTTTTTGCATTCCAAAATATTTTGCTCATTATATTTACTATCTAAGAAAAACTTTTCTTTTGATCTAACGGCTCCAACATCAAAACTTTTCGCATATAAAATCTCATGACCAATTCCATAGGAAAACTCTGTGCTACCTCCACCAATATCTATTATTCCAATTTTATTTTCACTCTCAAAAGAAGAGCCTACTCCTATGAAACTTAATTTTGCTTCTAAGTCTCCAGATATGCACTCAACTTCTACCCCAATTTTTTTAACTTGTTCAAGAAAATATTCTCTGTTTTGTGCGTCCCTAACAGCTGAAGTTGCAATTGCTTTCACATGTCCAGAGACACCGTAACTTTTTGCTAGCTCCAAAAGTTTTTTGATAGCCACCAAAGTTCTATTAATTGCATCATCTTTAAGTTTTTTTTCTTCGCCCAAACCTTTTGCTAGACCTGTAATCTCAGTTATTTTACAAATACTTCTTATAATTTTTTTGCTAGAATTATTTTTGTGACAAGAAATTTCAGCCACGAGAAGTCTTGTGGAATTACTTCCCAAGTCCATAACAGCTTCTATTTTGTTTGTGTGCAAACTTTCGCTCTCACATAATTTCTTATTGATATCTTTTATAATACTTTCTTTTATCTTTAAATTTTCAAGTTCCCCATAATTTTTTAGACAAATAAAATTTATACCAGATGTAGAATTTTTCTTGTCCTTACTCATGGCTTCTATCAAAACTTCTTCGCTAAAATATATAGGAGTCCAATCTATTTCATAACTTTCAAAAATTTCGATAACTTGTTTTTGTAATTTATCTATATTTTCTTGTGCTTGATTTTCTGCATAATAATTTTTAGAAATTTCGAGCTCAAAAATTATTCCCTTTGCCACACCCTCGCCGTGAGTTATATTTTTGAAATCATAAATAGACTCAACAGC
>JBOFDW010000142.1:0-12819 GCA_051647385.1 Fusobacteriaceae bacterium | reverse complement strand
TTCATTCTCATAACATTCATCCCTGCGTTTAATAATTGCTCCAACATTTCTGGTGATTCAGTTTTTGGACCGATAGTACAAACGATCTTAGTTTTTTTCAATTTACTCCACCTCTATAATATTTTTTGTGAATTATTTTTTAAAATATTTTTACTTGAATTATCTTACAAATAGAGGGACAAGTACCAAAGAAACAATAGTCATAAGTTTGATTAGTATATTCATTGAAGGACCAGAGGTATCTTTGAATGGATCTCCAACTGTGTCACCAACAACTGCTGCCTTATGTCTATCAGAACCTTTTTTGTCTCCTTTATATCCACTCTCGATTTGTTTTTTAGCATTATCCCAAGCTCCACCAGCGTTCGCCATCATAATTGCCATCAATACACCAGTCACAAGAGCTCCCGCCAAAAGTCCACCAAGAGCAGCCACTGACCAAAGTCCGACAAGTACTGGGGCAATTATTGCAAGAAGACCAGGAACTACCATTTCTCTTAGAGCTGACTTAGTAGAAATTGCCACGCAATTTTTGTAGTCAGGTTTTCCAGTTCCAGCAAGTAACCCAGGTATCTCTCTAAATTGACGTCGAACTTCTTCAACCATTTCCATAGCTGCTTTTCCAACTGCAGTCATAGTAAGAGCCGCGAATAAGAAAGTCAACATTCCACCTATAAAAAGTCCAATAGTAACTTCTGGATTCATAATATCTATTGCAAATACTGTACCAAGTCTAAATTCTACCGCAGATTTATATGCCGCAAAAAGTGAAAGAGCAGTAAGAGCAGCTGACCCTATTGCGAAACCTTTTCCGATTGCTGCTGTTGAGTTTCCAACTGCATCAAGTTTGTCTGTACATTCTCTTACCTCAGGCGGAAGTCCTGCCATTTCAGCAATTCCTCCAGCATTATCTGCAACTGGGCCATAAGCATCAACTGCTACAACCATTCCAGTTGTTGAAAGCATTCCAACTGCTGCGATTGCTATTCCATAAAGTCCTGCTGTTTTATATGCAACAAAAATTGCCAAAGCAATTGTAAGTATTGGAGCAACTGTTGACTCCATTCCAACTGCTAGTCCTTGAATTATTGCAGTTGCTGCTCCAGTTCCAGCTCCATCTGCAACTCTGTTTACTGCTCTTCTATTTGTGTCAGTATAAACTCCTGTGAAATACGCAATTATAAGCCCAGCAACAAGTCCAGCCATTATTGCCCAAAATATTCCCATGTCAAGTCCCAACAATTTAATAATTACGAAAGCTCCAACGATAGATAATATTCCAGCTATTCTTGTCCCAAGTTCAAGTCTATGATAAACTTGAGTAGGATCATTTGTCTTAACAGTAAGAGTTCCAATTATTGAAGCAATAATTCCGAACGCTGAAATCATAAGTGGTGCTATCATAGATTCAGCAACCATACTAGGCAATGTTGCTGCTATAGCAACTGCTGCTATTATTGAACCAACGTAAGATTCAAATAAATCTGCTCCCATTCCAGCAACGTCTCCAACATTGTCTCCAACATTGTCAGCTATTGTAGCAGGATTTCTCGGGTCATCTTCTGGTATTCCAGCCTCAACTTTTCCAACAAGGTCAGCTCCAACATCTGCCGCCTTAGTATAAATTCCTCCTCCAACTCTTGCAAAAAGTGCAATAGAAGAAGCTCCCATTCCAAATCCAGTAATAATTTCTATAGATTCTTTTGTTATTCCAAAAACCAAAAATAAAACTGAAAGTCCAATCATTCCAAGTCCAACAACAGTCAGCCCCATAACAGCTCCGCCCGCAAAAGCCACATCCAAAGCTTTTGATAGTCCACCGTTTTTAGCTGCAATAGTAGTTCTTCCATTAGCACGCGTTGCAACTCTCATCCCAATATTTCCAGTAAGACCAGAAATAAAAGCTCCCAGCACAAAAGTTACGGATACTTTTGGGTCAATAAAAAATCCAAGAAGAATTGCAACTATCATGATAAACCAAATAAGAATTTTGTATTCAGCTGCCAAGAATGCCATTGCACCCTCTCTGATTGCAGCAGTAATTTCCTCAACTTTTGGGATATCAATTACATATCTGTTTACTTTTTTAGAATAAAAAAATGCAGCCACCAAAGAGATGACTCCTCCAATAATACCTAGATATAACATCGTTGTTTGTTCCATTTAATTCCTCCATTTTTTTTATTATAAAACCTTATTCTGAGAATTATTATATTATAATTTCTGCTTTATTTCAAGCCTAATTTATTTTTTTGACTCTATAAAAAAATCATTTGTTTTTTTTATGCTCATATTTGAGTCTATTATTAAACATTTTATAGAACTTTTTCTTGCATAGTTAAAGATATCTTTTTCTTTCATAAGAAAAAAAGTTGTAGATAAAAAATCTGCCTCCATTCCATCAGAAGTAATGACTATTACCATTTTTTTATCTGAGATTGGATAGCCAGTATTTTTGTCTATGATGTGATGATATTTTTTGCCATCAATCTCGACGTAAGTTTGATAATCTCCAGACACACCCAAAGCTTCATCTTGAAGTTCGACCGTTCCCAAAATTTCATTTGGATTTGATGGCTCTTGTATCCCAACTTTCCATTTAATATTATTTGGTTTTGTTCCTATTGTGATAATACTCGACACTGAAGATAAAAATCCACTCGTAATTCCTTCTTGCACCAAAATTTCTTTTGCTCTTTGCAGTGCGTAGCCTTTTAAAAAAGAGCCTGTATCAAGCATTTTTATTCGCCCATTTTTTTTTACAAAATTATTTTTCACATTTATTTGAATTTTTTCATAACCAATATATTTTTTTGCATCTGAGATTTCTTTTGAGCTCGGTAAATTTTTTCTCAAATTTTTTTCTTGAAAAAATCCCCACATATCCATGAGTGGAAAAATAGTGATGTCATATTTTTTATCACTCAGCTGAAAATATTCTTCAGCTTTTTTTAAGAACAAAACTCCTGTCTCATCAAATTTCATCTCGGAAATATTTTGATTATTAAATTTGTCAAAAAGGCTGCCTTTAGTTTTACTATTGTATTTTGCGTCTACTCTTTCTATTTCTTGAAAAGCTTTTGCGATAGAATTTTTTGCATGGCTCTCTGATTTATCATAAACTATTATTTGGATATACGTATCAAAAATAAATTTTTGCTCTTCATATCTTTTTTCTTTTGAGTTACACCCAGAAAAAAGAAAGAGCAGTGCAAAATAAATTGCAACTGCTTTTGTCTTTCCCATATTATTACCTCACTAATCTAAGATTATTTTTTAGAAGTAGATTTTTTCTTAACAACTTTTTTTGTAGATTTGTTTTCTTCTAAATCTTCTTCACTATTATCTTCCAGAAACTCTTCTATAATTTCAGAAACAGCTTCAAGTTTTTTCTTTGCTTTTTTAGCAACTTTTTTGACTTCTTCTATCTCGTCACCATAATCGTCTTCTATTTTATTTTTAACTTGCTTAACTTTTTCAACGACAACTTCTGCAACTTTTTTGACTCTGTCAATACTTCTATCATGATAAAGTTCTTTTATTTCTTCAGCAAACCCTTCCACAACTTTTCCATCATAAATATCTTTAAAACATTTAGCGATAGTTGTTTCTTTTTGACCAGCTTTTGAATTTATAACTGTATGACCACCAAGTTCACGAATCCTCTTTCCAACAACAATCGTAAGTATATATTTGTTCGGAATTTTTTCTATTAAATCATCAAAAGTAATTTTTTTGTCCATAACATCTCCTCACTTATTATCCATGTTGTTTTTATTTTAGCTTTAAAGTATCATCAACAACATAATTTTTTATTATGTCTTCAAGAGCAGTACAAGCCTGTTCAATTCGCTCGTTAATAATTGTTACATCATAAAATTTTTCACACTCTAATTCTTTTATAGAATTACCAAGTCTAAGCTGAACGACTTCCTCTTTTTCTGTACCTCTTTTTCTTAGCCTAGTTTCCAAATCACTTATAAGAGGAGTCTTGAAAAATATCAAGTGTGCATCTGGGTATATATTTCTTATCTGAATTCCACCTTGAACATCTATTTCCAAAATAACATTTTCCCCGCGATTAAGTCGCACTTCAACTTCAGCCTTTAGCGTTCCATAATAATTGCCGTGGACATTTGCGTACTCCAAAAATTCTTCGTTCTTAATTTTTCGCTCGAACTCTTCCTTGTTTAAAAAATGGTATTCAACTCCATCTTTTTCTCCTACTCTTGGTTCTCGAGTTGTTGCGGAGATTGCCAAATTTATTCCAAGTATCTTGCGAACCAATTTACAAACTGTAGACTTTCCAGCTCCACTCGGTCCTGAGACAACAAATAAATTTCCTTTTTTCATGAATGTTTCTCCCATTTTTGATGATTATTCTTTTGCGATATATTTAGACGTAACATTTTTATATGCACTAAATCCTGTTCCAGCTGGAATTCTCTTCCCTATAATTACATTCTCTTTAAGTCCTTCCAAGTAATCAATCTTTCCTTCTATTGCAGCATTAGATAAAACTTTTGTTGTTTCTTGGAATGATGCAGCTGAAATAAAACTTCCAGTGTTGACTGCTGCTTTAGTAATCCCTTGAATTACATAATCATATTTAATAACATGTTTCTTATGTTTTTTCAGGTCAATATTTTCTTGGTCAATTATTCTCTTTTCAACCACTTCGTCTTCCAAGAATAATGAACCACCAGAATCTGTAACTTTGACTTTCTTAAACATTTGCTTAACGATAATTTCAATATGTTTGTCGTTAACGCCAACACCTTGATCTCGGTAAACTTGCTGCACTGACTCAAGAATAAATTGTTCCGCAGCGACAAGACCTTGAATATTTAGAACGTCGAATGGGGAACGAGGTCCATCAGTTAATTTATCAGCAGCTTTTACAAGCATACCATCAGTTACTACCAAATGTTCACCGGCAGGTATCAAATATTCTTTGAAGTCATCGTGATTAGAGGTTGACCTAACAATAAGAATTCTCATACCCTTTTTCTTTTTGCTAGTGATTTCTATCTTTCCATCTATCTCAGTAAGAATAGCTTTACCTTTTGGATTTCTTGCCTCAAACAATTCTTGAATTCGAGGAAGACCTCCAGTAATATCCTTACTTCCTTCTCCCTCTTTAATTATTTTCGCGATGATTTGACCCTTCTTAACTTTCTCTCCTTCTTTTACCATGAGATATGCACCGAACGGTATTGAGTAAGTTTCTTTTTTGTTACCTGCTCCATCATAAATATTTACTCTTGGAGAAATATCACCAGATTCAACAGGTTTTACAGCCATATATTCTGTAACGTCATACTTCTCGTCATAATTTGCCTTGACATAAAGATCTCTGTATTCTATTTTACCTTCTTGGTCAGCAATTATAGGAATATGATATGGATCAAACGTGACAAGAATATCGCCTATATTTATTTTTTGCCCTTCTTCTATTTGAAGAACAGCACCAGAAGGGACTTCATAATCATAATTTCCAATGATAAGTTTAGCTGATTGAGTAACAACTATTCTTTCACCATTTTTATCATTCAACAGAATTTTTACATCTCTAAATGAAACTTTTCCTTTATTTTCTGCCTTGATAGATTTTGAAGCTGTAGATGCAACTGCAACTCCACCAGTATGGAATGTTCTCATTGTAAGTTGTGTTCCAGGTTCTCCAATTGATTGAGCAGCGATAACCCCAACAGCTTCACCAATTAGAATTTCTTTGTGATTAGACAAATCCATACCATAACATTTTTGACAAACTCCACGCTCAAGTGCACATGTAAGTGGCGATCTAATTTTAACTTTAGTTATTCCTAAATCTTGAATAGTTTTTATTAGAGGCTTTCTTATCAAAGTATTTCTTGGTGCTATAATTTCTTTAGTCTCTGGATTAAGCAAATCTTCAGCCAAGACTCTTCCGTTAATTCTTTCCTCAAGTTTTTCAATGATAGTTCCGTCTGAAACTAGGTCAGCAACTTCTATTCCTTGAGTTGTTTCACAATCTTCAGAGTTAACTATAACTTCATGAGAAATATCTACAAGTCTTCTTGTTAAATATCCTGAGTCAGCAGTTCGAAGTGCCGTATCGGCAAGACCTTTTCTAGCACCATGAGATGACATAAAAAATTCCATTATAGTAAGACCTTCTCTAAAGTTTGCTTTGATAGGTACTTCTATAATTCTACCTTGAGTGTCAGTCATGTTACCACGCATTGCAGCAAGCTGTCTCATCTGCGCAATAGATCCTCTTGCACCAGAGTTAGCCATCATATAAACTGGATTGAACTGGTCTAGTCCATCCATCATTGCTTTAGTAACCTTCTCTGTTGCTTCCGACCAAATTGCAATAGTCTTTCTATATCTTTCTTCATTGATAATTGTTCCATTTCTATATTCTTGTTCAATAGCATCAACTTGTTTATCAGCATCTTCAAGGATATCTTTTTTGCTTGCAGGAATTTCGAGATCTTCTATTCCAACAGATATACCGGCAAATGTTGCGTAATGATAACCAAAGTTTTTAATTTCATTTATTAGCTCAGCAGTAACATTAAACCCGTGTTGCTCATAAAGTTCACTAATAAGTTTTTTTAATGGTCCTTTTCCAAATGTAATTTCATAGTTACGATTTTGTAGAGGAAGCATTTCGTTAAAAAGAATTCTTCCAGGAGTTGTTACTATCATATTATCATTTATTCTAACTTTTATTATCGCGTGAGTATTAATAACACCAGTATGATACGCAGTCAAACAATGTGATATGTTTGAGAAAACTTTTCCCTCGCCTTTTGCTCCAGGTCTATCTTTCGTCATGTAGAAATTTCCCATTACCATATCCTGTGAAGGAACAGCAATTGGCTCTCCAGAAGCTGGATGTATCAAATTGTTTGGTGCAAGCATTAATAGTTTCGCTTCAGCTATTGCTTCAGGTGATAACATAAGATGGACAGCCATTTGATCTCCATCAAAGTCTGCATTAAACGCCGAACAAACAAGCGGATGAAGTCTGATAGCTTTTCCTTCTATCAAAACTGGCTCAAATGCTTGAATAGAAAGTCTGTGTAAAGTTGGAGCTCTGTTTAAAAGTACAGGGTGGTCTTGGATAACATCTTCTATTACGTCCCAAACTTTATCGTCAGCTTCTTCAACAAGTTTTTTTGCAACTTTAACATTTACAGCAAGATCTCTCTTTACAAGCTCTCTCATTATAAAAGGCTTGTAAAGTTCAAGCGCCATTTTTTTAGGAATTCCACACTGATTCATTTTCAAAGATGGACCGACAACAATAACAGAACGTGCAGAATAATCTACCCTTTTACCAAGTAGATTTTGTCTGAAACGACCTTGTTTACCCTTTAGCATATCAGAAAGAGATTTTAGCTCTCTATTATTTTGAGCAACAACTGGTTTTCCTCTTCGCCCGTTATCTATAAGAGCGTCAACAGCTTCTTGCAACATTCTCTTCTCATTTTTTACAACAATCTCTGGAGCCCCTATTTCTAAAAGTTTTTTAAGCCTGTTGTTTCTATTTATAACTCTTCTGTACAAATCATTCAAGTCAGATGTAGCGAATCTTCCACCGTCAAGTTGAACCATAGGTCTAAGGTCAGCAGGAATTACCGGAACATTTCGAAGAACCATCCATGAAGGTAGGTTATCTGATCCAGTAAAATCTTTTACTATCTTTAATCTTTTTACTATCTTTTTTCTCTTCTGAGCAGAATTAACAGTCTTCAGTTCATCTTCAAGTTCTTTTTTTAAACCTTCCAAATTGACTGCCTCTAAAAGTTTTAGTATTGCTTCAGCACCCATAAGAGCTTCAAATTTTTTGTCGCCACTCATTATTGCATCATGCTTTATTTTTTTGTACTCTTTTTCTGCTAAAATTCGACCTACTTCTATTCCAGTTTTTCCAGATTCCGTAACAGCATATCTTGCAAAATATAAAACAGACTCAAGTTCTTTTGGCGATAATCCAATTATAAGTGACATTTTATTTGGAGTTCCTTTTGAATACCAAATATGAGAAACTGGAGCAGCAAGATTTATGTGCCCCATTCTTTCACGTCGAACTTTTGAACGAGTAACTTCTACCCCACATTTTTCACAGACAAGTCCCTTATATCTCATTCTCTTATATTTTCCACAAGCACATTCCCAATCTTTTACTGGTCCAAATATTCTTTCGCAAAAAAGTCCTGACATTTCTGGATTAAGAGTTCTGTAATTTATTGTTTCTGGCTTTGTGACTTCACCAAAAGACCATTCTTCTATTTTTTGTGGAGATGCCAATTTAATTCTTATTTTTTCGAATTTTTTCATTCCCATACTAAATGTAAAACCTCCTTACGGCAATATTTATTCTTCTGAACTTATACTATCATCATAATCGCTAACAACTTCTTCTTCATAAAGTTGTTGTTGCTCTTCTAACAAATGACGAGATAGCGAAAATTCCATAATATTGTCATCTACACTAAATTCATCCGCAACATTTATTAAATTGTTTTCTGAATCAAATAATTCAACATCCAAAGCCAATGCTTGAAATTCTTTTAGCAAAACTTTGAATGATTCTGGTAAATCTGCCTCTGGCATTGGTTCACCTTTTATAATTGCTTCATAAGTTTTTGTTCTACCTGTAACGTCATCAGATTTTACTGTTAGCATTTCTTGTAAAATATTTGAGGCTCCATAAGCTTCAAGTGCCCAAACTTCCATTTCACCAAGTCTTTGACCTCCAAATTGAGCTTTACCTCCAAGTGGTTGTTGAGTAACAAGTGAGTAAGGTCCAATTGCCCTTGCGTGCATTTTATCTTCTACCAAGTGATGAAGTTTTAGCATGTACATCATACCAACAGCTACTGGGTTATCAAATTTATCTCCAGTTCTTCCATCATATAATGTAACTTTTCCTGCTCTAGGAAATCCAGCTTTTTCAAGATATTCTTTTACTTCACTTTCAGATGCTCCATCAAAAACAGGAGTCTCAATAAATGTACCTCCATTTAATTTTCCAACAGCAAGCCCCATATGCACTTCAAGAACTTGACCAATATTCATACGTGAAGGAACTCCAAGAGGGTTTATTACAACATCAAGATGTGTCCCATCTGCTAAGAAAGGCATATCTTCTGCTGGTAAAACTCTTGATACAACACCTTTGTTACCATGTCGACCTGACATTTTATCTCCAACTGTAATTTTTCTTTTCTCAGCAACAAAAACTCGAATAACTTTATTTACTCCAGCTTTTAATTCGTCACCATTTGTTTTTGAGAGCTCCAAAATTTCTACAACTGTCCCTTTAGAACCATGAGGCATTCGCAAAGAAGTATCACGAACATCTCTAGCCTTTTCACCAAAAATTGCTCTTAAAAGCTTTTCCTCAGCAGGTGGCTCTGTCTCACCTTTTGGAGCAGTCTTACCGACAAGAATATCACCTGGTTCAACTTGAGACCCAACTTTTATAACTCCCATCTCATCGAGATCTTTTATAGATTCCTCTGAAACATTTGGAATTTCTCTAGTTATTTCTTCGTCGCCGAGTTTTGTACTTCTAGCTTCAATTTCATATTCTTCTATATGTATAGAAGTGAACACATCTTCTTTCCTTAATCTATCAGAGATCAAAATAGCATCCTCAAAGTTATAACCTTCCCACGGCATGAATGCCATCAAGATATTTCTTCCCAATGCTAAATCTCCGCCTTTAGTTGCAGGGCCATCTGCAATAATATCTCCAGCACTAACTTTATCTCCAACGTCAACTAGAGGAGTTTGGTGTAGACACATTGCTTGGTTAGATCTTTCAAAATTCAGCATTCTATAAGTTTTAAGAGAAGAACTTTTTGCTTTTTCTTTTGTTTTTCCACTATCAATAATTATCTTAGAAGCATCAACATAAGTAACTATTCCATCTTCTTTTGCTATTACAACTGCTCCGGAATCCATGGCAACTTTTCTCTCGAGACCAGTACCAATAAAAGGTGCTTCAGCTTTCAATAAAGGAACAGCTTGTCTTTGCATGTTAGAACCCATAAGTGCACGGTTTGCATCATCATGTTCAAGGAAAGGGATTAGTCCTGCTGATACTGACACAACTTGCTTTGGAGAAACATCTAAATAATTTACCTTTTCTCCAGAAACTGCAACTATTTCACTTCCAAAACGGCAAACAGCTTCACCTACTATTTCGCCTTTTTTATTTAGCTCTGTATCTGCTTGAGCAATAAATAAACCCTCTTCTTCATCTGCTGCAAGATATTTTACATCATTAAAATTTGCTTTTCCGTTTTCTATTTTAACGTATGGAGTCTCAATAAATCCATATTTATTAACTTTTGCGTAAGTTGCAAGAGAACCGATAAGCCCAATGTTTGGTCCTTCAGGAGTTTCTATAGGACAAATTCTACCATAATGAGAATCATGAACATCTCTTACTTCAAATCCTGCTCTTTCTCTAGAAAGTCCACCTGGCCCGAGAGCTGAAATTCTTCTTTTGTGAGTTAATTCTGCTAATGGATTTGATTGATCCATAAACTGTGACAACTGACCTGAACCAAAAAAATCTAAAATTAAAGCATTTAGTGGTCTAGTGTTCAGAAGTGATTGAGATGAAATTGTCTCAGAATCTTGAACAGTCATTTTTTCTTTAACCATTTTTGCCATTTTAGAGAGACCTGCTCTTATTTGCATTAATAAAAGTTCTCCGACACCTCTAACCCTTCTGTTTGAAAGATTGTCGATATCGTCAGTGTGTCCTGTTCCAGCATTAAGAGAAATTACATATTTCATAGTTGCAATTATATCTTCTTTAGTCAATAAAATTTGATCCTCAGGCAAATCTATTTTTAGTCTCTTATTCATTTTATATCGCCCAACAGGCTCTAAGTCATATCTTTGAGGATTGAAAAACATTTGCTTTACAAGCGACCTTGCAGAATCCACTGTAACCAAATCACCAGGTCTCAGTTTTTTGAAAACTTCAGTAACAGCTTCATCACTATTTAAAGTTGAATCGTGAGTTAATGTGTTCGCAATTAACAAATCCTCTGGATTAACTTTCCAGATAATAATTTCTTCAGTCTTAGAATTAATAAGATATTCTATTACATCTTTGCTGATTCGTCCACCAGACTGTGCAAATATTTCACCAGTTTCTTGATCTACTAAATCTTCCTTAACAAAACTACCTTCATATTCAGTAGATAATTTTTCCATTAAATCTTCTTTAGATTTATATTTTGGATCTCTATAATATTTTTTCAAGTCAATTTTTAGAGTCTCTAAAAAATACTCTCTTATTTCATCATTGCTTTGGAAAAAATCTATTGCCTTCAAAAAAACTGTAGCTAAAACTTTTTTCTTTCTATCAATTTTGACAGAAAGAAAATCATTTTTATCGGTTTCAAACTCTAGCCAAGTACCTTTGTATGGAATTATTTTTCCAGAGTAAAGATCTTTTCCTGTTTGTATATTTACTTCTTTATTAAAAGATACACCAGGGGATCTGTGCAGTTGAGATACAACTACTCTTTCAGCACCATTTATAATGAAAGTTCCTCGCTCAGTCATTGTAGGAATTTCTCCAAAATAAACAAGACTCTCTTGTATTTCATTTCCATTTTTTTTGTTAATAAGTCTAAGCCTAACTTTTAAAGCAGTAGAAAAAGTCTTCCCTCTTTTTTTGCACTCAAGCTCATCATTGAGAGGAAAATCATTTTCAGAAAGTTCATAATTAATGTACTCTAATCTAATATCTCCGCTAGAGGATTCTATCGGAAATGTATCTCTAAAGGCTGACTCCAGCCCTCTATTTTTTCTTTTGTTCGGTAGCTCTTTAGTCTGTAAAAAGTCCTCATAGGAGTCTAGTTGGAATTCAAGAAAATGTGGCATCTCTCCTCTTTCTTTAATTCTACCAAAACTTAATCTTTCAACGAGTTTCCCCATCAATTCACACTCCTTAATAATAATTCTTTATAAAGTTGATACTTAATCCTTTAAAAAATAGCTATCTTATAAAATATAAAAACATCCTAACAATTTAAAGGCAATTAAAAATCCACCCTATAAATACAAGGACTACACAGCAACTAAAATCTACATTATGTTTATAAAAATTTTGTAAGGCACTCCAATAAAGAGTGCCCTAAAAAAAATTACTTAACTTCTATTTCTGCACCAGCAGCAACAAGTTTAGCTTTTATTCCTTCAGCTTCTTCTTTAGAAACTCCTTCTTTAACAGTTCCACCATTATCTACTAAATCTTTTGCTTCTTTAAGACCAAGCCCAGTAATAGTTCTAACTTCTTTGATTACATTTATCTTAGCTTGACCACCATTTTTTAGGACTACATCAAAAGCAGTTTTTTCTTCTGCTACTTCAGCTTGTCCTACTGCTGCAACTGCAACCGGTGCTGCTGCTGTAACTCCAAAGTGTTCTTCCAAAGCAGTAACTAATTCCTTCAACTCAAGAACAGTCATTGCTTCTAAATCTGTTATAAATTTAGCTTTATCAAATGCCATATTATTTTCCTCCGTTATTTTTTATTTAGAATTTAGATAATCAACAAAAATTTTATGCTTCTTTTTTATCAGAGATTGCAACTGTTGCATAAGCAAGTTTTCTTATTGGTCCAAGCATAGAATTTAATACCATAGATAATAACTGATCTCTTGACGGTAAGTTTGCAAGAGCTTCTATACCAGCCATATCAACTTTTTTACCAGTTAAAATCCCAGCTTTTATTTTGAATATGTCTTCTTTTTTCTTAGCTTTAGAAAGATTAAATATTGCCTTTGC
>JBOFDW010000141.1:0-3028 GCA_051647385.1 Fusobacteriaceae bacterium | reverse complement strand
TCTAATCCATCTGGTAAATGTGACAGTGTAGAAAAAGGATCATATGGATCTATAACAAGCGTGGCAGTTTTCCATGTGAAAAATATAACTAGTGCCAAAACAAAATATTTTATGTATGATAAATATTTATCAAGTTTAGATGGAACATGAAATTTTTTCTTCACAAAAAATCTCGGGATATCTTGCAAAGTTCCAAGGGCACATATCCACCCACAAAATATTCTTCCAACAAAAAATATTATTAAAACTGACGCAACAGCAATGATTGCATTTGAATAAAAAGTTTTCAGAATAAATCCATTGCCAAAAATTAATGCATAAATACTTTCAAAAAATCCGAACGGGCATATTGCGTGAGTCGTTGGATAGCCAGTAAAACCTCCACCAATTTTTTGGTGCAAAAAAGACATTACTAAAACTAATCCCAAAATAAAAATCTGAATACTAACTCTAAATTTTCCTGTGATATTTTTCAACGTTATCCTCCCAAAATTTTTATACTCAAAACTTTTTAATTTCCAAAATAATATGCGTGTCTAATTTTTAACATTTCCAAAGAATTTTTAACACGAAGTTCTTCAATCTCTTTTGCAAGTGTACTAATTTTATTTTGATCTGGATTTGTAGAAAGTGCCGTTGCATTTAGAGCTTGAATTTTTACATTGATGTCATTAAAATATTTTGCTCTGGCAGCTTGTTGCTGTTGAGTAAGATTTCCCATCATACCATTGCCACGATTTCCTGTGTTACCATAATTGTACCAAACAGGTCTTCCTTTTTTTAATTCTGCCAACATAAAAGTTGTGTTATCTTTTTCAAAATTTCTTACTTCAGCCTCGACTTTTTTCCAGTCTGGATTTGCCGTGTTAATCATGGCATCAAAATTATTTGTTTTGTAACGTGGAATATATCCGTTGCTCTTCATTCCATCAGAGCCTACATAACCACAAGAGTCATGATAATAATTTCCTCCGTTTCTTCCTCTTCCTCCCCAAGAAAAAGTTGAGACAGCAAATAGAGCAAACATTAAAACTACCAAAATCTTTTTCATATTAATTCCTCCTTCATCAAAATTATTTTGTTGGTGCTGGTGGAAGCGGTTGATTTTGTTGAGGCACACCTTGATTATAATATGGACATGGAACTCCTTGACCTTGCATCATTCCACCTCTCATATAATTTCCTCTAAATCCTCTTCCGTCCATCATGTGATTTCTTCCGTTGAAAAACATTCTGTTCCCAAAAAATAGTGGCGAGTGTAACACCCACGATAACACTATCAAGATAAGTAATCCAAGTGGCACATAAAATAAAATTTTCTTCCATGATTCTTTTTGCATTTTAATTCCTCCTTTAAGTTATAATAGGGATATTCCCTTTGTAAAAATATTATATCAAATTTTTGTGTCAGATAAATGTCAAAGAATTTTTTTCTAACATTTTATCTTTACACAAAAAATTAGACGTAAATTTATTATTATTTTCTGAAAATAAATTTCTATCAGAATTTATAAAACCATGTCATGCCATATTCTTGGGAAAAAGTTTTGGCTGTATTTTTATTTGCATCTATTTTCCAGCTTCCACCTGTAAGTCCTCCATAAAAAGATAAAGAGAAATTCGGAGTGATACTTAACCAAATATTTAATCTCGCCTCATTAATTTTGAATGGGTCATAACTTAACCATGTGCCATAAGTTTCATTTCCATTATAATCTGTACTTGTTTTCCCAAGTCCAAATCTTAGCTCAGAACTTATGTATAATTTTTCTGCTTCGAAAATAGGAAAATCTATTCGTAATTCTTGGTTCAGATATGAAATTTCATTGTCTATAAGTTTTTCATATTCATAATAATATCCGAGACCAATTTTTTTTATTTGAACTCTCAGAGGTACACCTTCAGAATAAAATCCATCAGAAATTGTTTTAGAATAATCCAAATATCCAAAACTCGCCCAACCAGAAGTTGCTTTATAAAAATATCCTGGCTCAAAATAATAATTGTTCTGATCTATTGCTCCTCTCCATCTCGCTTGAAAAGTTCCAGTGAAATTTCCAACATCAACCCATCTTTTCGCTGCGAGCTCAATTCTCGTCCAAGAAATATCTTTTGCATTTCCTTCTTTGATTTCATATCCTTGGGCAGCTCCTTGAATATAAAATGTCCACTTCCTTCCGTAGCCAAGATTTATATGCTGATAAAAAGTTAAATATCGAGCTGTGTCAATATCTGTATCTTCATAAACAAATTCTTGTCCGATAGAAATAAATTCTAATTTATCAGAGCTAATATTTTCAGCCGAATAAATTTTTGTCACTGATATAAAAAGTAACATAACTATAATTATAAAAGTTTTTTTCATGTTTGTGTCTCCTCAAAATAATTTTTTATATATAATTTATAGTATCGCATTTTTGTGTCTAAATTATGTCAAAATAAATATTTGCTTTGACACATATCTGACATAAAAGTATGCTACAATAATTTTATCATCAAATAATTTTATAGGAGGCGTTAAAAATGAAAAAATTTTTTGTAGTTAGTTTGGTAGTAATGTTGGCAGTTGGTTCTTATGCTGCTGGAAAAGGAAACGGAGGAAATAAACAAGGACAAGGTTCTAGTCAAAATTCTGGTCAAGGAGGTAGCGGATCAGGTCAAGGGTCAAAACAAAATAATAATTCTAAAGGTCAAGGACAAAATTCAAATGGTCAGAATGGAATTAGAAAACAAGATGGTACTGGAAATCCACAAAATAAAAATCAAGCAAGAAATAATTATGCAGTTGATAAAGATGGATTCTGCATAGATGCAAATGGAAATCGTGTTCTTGATGCAAACGGAAAACCAATTCCAGGAAATAATCAAAACGGAATTAGAAAACAAGATGGTACTGGAAACCAAGATCAGACAAGAGCAAAAGATGGAACAGGAAATAATAGCACTGCAACAAATTAATAATCATAAAAATTATAATGAGCTCTCAAATTTTTTTTGAGGGCTTTTTATTTTCATCTCAATTTCATTT
>JBOFDW010000140.1:0-21973 GCA_051647385.1 Fusobacteriaceae bacterium | reverse complement strand
TTGGTGCTTCAACATTATACTTATCTATAATCTGCCACTTTAGAGCTTCTTTTATATTAACTATCCCTTTTGATTTTGCAAGTTCAAAATCTGGAAAAATAAGAGCCATCAAATGATTATTATTTTCTATAACTGCAACCTCTTTTATAATATCGCTATCTTTTGACAGTTCAATTTCTATATCAGCAGGATTTATATTTTTACCATTTGAAAGAACTATCATCTCTTTTTTTCTACCTGTAATTGTCAAAAATCCATCCTCAAGTATTCCCAAATCTCCTGTATGAAACCAACCATCTTTGTCAATTGATTCTGCAGTTTCTTCAGGCTTATTATAATATCCCTTCATTACATTTGCTCCGCGAGCTAAAATTTCTCCGTCTTCCGATATTTTAACTTCAACTCTAGGAATAATTTCTCCTACAGTTCCTGCCCTAATATTATTTGGTCTATTAAACGCTATTATTGGAGAAGTTTCTGTAAGACCATAACCTTCCACCATTTTGAATCCAAGAGTTCTGAAATTTTTTGTAATTTCTGCGTCAAGTTTAGCTCCACCAGACGCAAAAACTTTTATGTTACCGCCAAAAGTTTCGTGAACTTTTTTAAATATTTTTTTACTAAATGCAATACTATTAACTTTTTCAGCAATTTTAAATAAAGTTTTTATTACACCAGAAGAATTTATTTTGAGCATGATTCCTTTGTGGAACATTTCCCAAATTCTTGGTACACCTATAACAACTGTAACTTTATATCTTCCAAGTGAATCTTTTATTGCGTCAGATGATAATTCTTTTAGAATTACGAGATAAGCCCCAAAATGAACTGGCATTAAAAGTGTTGTAGTAAGTGGTAACACGTGGTGAAAAGGTAGCATCGCAAGCACAGTATCTTTTTCAGCAATAATTTCTATCTCACGGGCAGCTTCCATGTTTGACATCAAATTATCAAATGTTAACATTACTCCTTTCGGATCTCCAGTAGTTCCAGAAGTATATAAAATTACCACAGTTTCATCGGCAGGTCTAGTTTTTATTGAATCACTCTCTTTAGCATAATTTTTTGGGACAGAAAGTTTATCCACATTAATTATTTGTGCATCAGAATTAGCAATTTTTTTTGCCTCAGTTGCCACATCAAAATTTGTTTCAGATGTGAAAATATATTTTGGAGTTGAGTCACTAAGAACATACGCAACTTGCTCAGAAGTATATCCCGCATCCAAATTTATTGCAACACCTCTTTTGTCCCACACACCAAAAAATGAATATATAAATTCAGGACGATTTTCCATGAAGTTTAAAACTCTATCGCCTTCACAAATTTCTATCTGTGTAGCAAAATATTTTGCACCACCTATTAATTCAGCGTAAGAATATTCTACATTATTATATGCCAATGCTTTTTTCTTCTTATTTGCTATGAAATCCATTTTTACCCCCGATTTTAATTTTATACTTAGTTCTATCATTATACAATATTTTTTATTTTCATGCTACAACTTAAAATAATTTTTTTCTTTATTAAAAATTATAATTTTATTTATTTTTTTTCCTTGATTATTTTTTATACACGAAATAATTTTTTAAATATTATTAATATTTCTTTTAAAAAATTTTTATAAAATAAAAAAACACCAAAATTTTGGTGTTTTAATGAAATATATTTTTAGCGGATATGGATTTTGGTGGTGGAGCTGAGGCGAACAACACCTTAACCGTGTCCAAAAATATTCTTATTATTTGTTGGTTGAGATTTTAAAATTAACGTTTTGAAAATTAGCGTGCATTGGAAATAAAGGTATTTTTTACCATTTGTTACCTTTTTGTTGACTACGTAAAAAGTTTTTTAGTGACTAAAATGAATTATAATTTTTTCTAACATACAACTTGACAAATAACTATATTTTTACGAAATAGCTCCACCTATTATTTTTTTGTCATCTTTATTTTTTATTATAGATTCAATTGAAATTTTCAAACCTTTTGTGATAAGTTCTTTGGACATGAAAGGCTGATTTTTTTTTGTTATAACTTGCTCTGGAATATATGGTACATGCACAAAGCCACCTCGTGCATCTAATTTATTTTTATTGATATAATAAAGTAGTGCATACATTATGTGGTTGCACACAAAAGTCCCAGCTGTATTTGAAACAGTGGCTGGAACATTATTTTCTTGCATATCTAAAACCATAGCTTTTATTGGTAATAGTGAAAAATACGCATTTTCACCGTCATCAAAAATTTTGGTATCAACAGGCTGATTTCCTTTATTATCTGCTATACGTGCATCATCAACATTTATGGCAACTCTTTCTGGAGTGATTTCAAATCTACCTCCAGCTTGTCCAACGCATAAAATAATTTCAGGTGAATGTTCATCTATAAGCCCAAATAATTTTTTATATGATTCAACCAACACAGTTGGAATTTCTTTTTTTATAATTTCATAATCTCCAATTTTATCTGGCAAATTTTTTACAGCTTCATATGCAGGATTTATACTTTCTCCACCAAATGGATCGAACCCTGTAACTAAAATTTTTTTCATATTATTTTTTCCTCCTATTTAAATAAAATCATGTATCCAATTTGAAAAGCAAGAATAAGAATAGCTATTGATATTTGTTTTTTTATAACTCCATACTTATCTTTCATTTCGAGCATAGCAACTGGTACAATATTAAAATTAGCAGCCATCGGCGTCATCAGTGTTCCACAATAACCACAAGTCAAACCAAGCATTCCTATAATTACAGGATTAACTCCATACTTTAAAATAAATGGAGACGCTATTCCAACTGTAATAACTGTAATCGCAGCGAAAGCATTTCCCATAATCATTGTAAATAGAGCCATTGATATTCCATAAATAACTATTGCAATATTCAAATTACCGTCTGGTATAATTTTACCAACAAAATAAGAAATAATATCTCCAACTCCAACTTTTGTATAAAGAGCTCCTAAAGTTGCCAGCAACATTGGTAAAACACTAGTTGGTCCAACTGTATCTAAAAGTCTTTTCCCATCTTCCAAAAAAACTTTCGGACTATTTTCTTTTGAATATATCATTAGTAAAATCATAGCGGCTAAAACTCCAAATCCTACACCTACAAGAGCCCCAAGTTTTGTAAAAACGACAAATAATAAAGCACAAATCCCAATAGCTAAAGCTGGCGTGAAAAGTTTGAACCCTATCTCTTCAGCTTTTTTCCTTGTGAATTCTGCAGTAGGCACATTATTGTTTCCAGCTTTTACCTTTTTTAAAATAGGAGGCACTAGCATTAAAACAACTAATATTCCGTTCACAACATTTGGTATCCATCTACCAAAAGACAGCAATACTCCAAATGATACCCAAAAAAATCCAGTCCCTATTGGTGAAGAATTTTTTTTATCTAAGAAGTTTTTAATTCCTGCATAAATAAGCGTAAGTCCCATTATTATAAAAATTATTTCCAATAATTTTGTTCCCAAAGTTTCTGAGCTAGTAAGAAAAAAATTCATTTATTTCACCTGCTTTTTAGAATATAATTTTTTTGAAAGTTTTCTGTCCGATATTGTAAAAACAACTGTTCCACATATTAACGCAAAAATCGCCACTGGTATTTCTGCTTTTGCAAGACTTGCCAGTTCAACTTTATATCCTAGTGAATCCAAAGTTGCCCGAACCAAAAGAGCTCCACTTCCTCCAATAAATAAAACCTGTCCAAAAAACCAAGCAATATTTTCCATTCCAGCTGACATCCCTTTTAAACTTTCTGCGTGTTGTTCATCAATTTTTCCATATTTAGATTGAACCGCACCTATTGTCATTGGATAAATAATAGGTCTAACAAAACCTGCCACTCCACCAAAACTTACATTAAATGATGCGAAAATAATTCTCATTATTCCGTACAATCCTATGATTCTTGAAGGGGAAGCATTTTTTGCTTTCCCTATTAATTTTGCGGCAATTTCTTTTAACCCATTCCTTTCAAGAGTTCCAGTTACAAGCATAACTATAATAAAAATTCCCATAGCACGATTTGAAACAAAAGTTTTCCCAACAATTTTAAAAAACTCCAACACTGGTAACTTTCCTGTTATGGCAGTCACAACCGCCGAAACAAAAATAATCAGAAGCGGATCTTTTTTCAAAGCGAATCCTAAAATAACTACAAAAACACCTAACAACACTAACATTTCTATACCTCCATTTAATTTAATTACTTGAATTATTTTATATTCAAAATATTAATCTTGCTTATTCAAATATATATTTTGGGCTCACTTAGTGAAAAATATTTTTATATATTATATCACATAAAAATATTTTTTTATTACTTTTCTGCAAATTTATTTAATAAAACAAAATATATTTGCTTTTAAAAATTTATGAACAATTGACAGCAACTCAACATTATGATAAAATCTATAAAATTTGTTATATAATTTATTTTTTTATTTATACTTAGGAGGATATATCTTATGAGAAAATATTTTTTTATTTTTAGTGTCTCTATGCTTTTTATTTTTATTTCTTGTGGAGAGAAAAAAGACTCTATAAAGACCGTGACAGTTATAAACAATTCACCAAAAAGTTTGGATCCATATGCAGGAAATGAAATACCTGGACTTTTCGTTGATAGACAAATCTATAATTCTTTGTTTGAAATAAATAGTAACGGAGAAATAATTCCTAGACTGGTAGAAAAGTACGAGTATATTTCTCCAAAAGAAATTAGAATTTCTTTGATAAAAAATATTAAATTTCATAATGGTTCTGAATTAAAAGCTTCCGACGTAGTTTTTAGTTTGAAAAGAATGCAAGACAAACCTGCAAGTTCTGTTATGGTTGCCGATATTAGTGAAGCAAAAGTTTTGGACGATTATACTTTTAAAATTATTTTGAAAAAACCTTCAGCATCAATTCTTTTTTCTTTGTCACATCCCATGACTTCAATTTTAAATGAGAAAGATGTCTTGGCAAAAAAAGATGATGTCAATAGTGCACCAATGGGAACAGGACCTTTTAAGTTTGAGAGTTGGGAGGAAAAAGATAAAATAGTTCTTGCTGCAAATGAAGAATATTTTTTAGGTGCTCCTAAAGTTAAGAAACTTATTTTTAAAAATATTCCTGAAGCGAGTTCAAAACTTGTAGCTCTTGAAACTGGTGAAGTTGATATTGCGACTGGAATATCTCCAGTTGATAATAAAACTATTGAAAAAAATTCAAAACTGAAATTAATTTCCTTGCCATCTTCTGGGACTGAATATATTTTTGTAAATAATAAGAAACCAAACTTGGCAATTAAAGAAGTTCGTCAAGCGATAAATTTGGCACTTGATAGGAAAGGTATGGTTGATTCAGTTTATCTTGGAGCGGCTGAACCTTCAACTGGGTTCATGAATCCAAAAGTTTTTGCTAGTTATTCTGACAATTTAAAATTCCAACAAAATATTGAAAAGGCAAAATCTCTTCTTAAATCTGTTGGTAAAGATAAAGGACTGAAATTAAAATTGTGGGTCAACGATAATAATCCAAGAATTCAATCCGCTCAAATTATTCAGTCTAATCTTAAAAATATTGGGATAGATGTTGACATTGAAGTTCTGGAATGGGCTACATATCTTCAAAGATCTGCAAATGGAGAACACGATTTATTATTGGGCGGATGGATATCTGGAACTTTGGATGCCGATATTGTTATGTATCCTTTATTTCATTCGGACTCTCTTGGTGGAGCTGGAAATAGAGCTTTTTATAGCAATAAAAAAATTGATAATCTTATTGAAAATGGGCGAGCTGAAATAAATGTTGAAAAAAGAAAATCTATTTACAAAGAGATTCAAATTATTCTTAACGAAGAGCTTCCTATAATTCCGCTTTATTACGTAAATCAAAATATTGGTTTAAACAAAAAAGTTGAAAATTTTGAATACAATCCATCAACAATGTATTTTCTATATGGTCTTGATAAAGAATAAAAAAAATTCCCTGTGTTAAAACACAGGGAATTTTTTATAAAATTAAAAATTTTTATTTATTTATTTTTTTGTCACTAGTTGAAGAGGTACAGGAATACTTTTTTCAACTTTTTCTTTTTTTATTATTTTAGCCGCTGTTTCTACTCCGACAGAACCTATCATAGCTGGTTGTTGAGCAACAGTTGCAGAAAGTTTTCCATCTTTTACAGATTTTACCGCATCATCAGTTGCATCAAATCCTACGATTATTATATTTTTTCTTTTTGAAGATTCAACAGCTTTTAATGCTCCAAGTGCCATCTCATCATTTTGAGCAAAAATTCCATTTATTTCTGGCTGTGCTTGTAATATATTTTCCATTACTGATAGCCCTTTTGTTCTATCAAAGTCAGCAGTTTGTTTTGCAACAATTACTAATTTTCCTTTTATAGCATCTTCAAAACCTTTTCCTCTATCTCTTGCCGCTGTTGTTCCTGGTATTCCTTCAAGTTCAACAACTTTTCCTTTTCCATTCAAACTTTTTATCAAAAATTCTCCTGCAAGTTTTCCACCAGCCACATTATCCGAAGCTATATGAGAAACTACCGTTCCAGAATTTGCTCCTCTGTCCAAAGTTACGACTGGAATTTTTGCTTTGTTGGCAGCTTTTATTGCTGAACCAACTGCATCTGAGTCAGTGGGATTTATTAATAATACATCAATCCCTTTTACCAATAAATCTTCAACGTTTCCAAGTTCTTTTGATGGGTCATTTTGCGAATCAAGAACAACTAAGTCGTATCCTAATTCTTTAGCTTTTTTACTTGCACCATCTTTTAACGTTACAAAAAAAGGATTGTTTTGTGTTGATACCACCAACCCAATTTTTCCATTTGCTGCTTCCAAGCTGTAAAAAATTCCAACGAACAAACTTAATAAAACAAAAATCTTTTTCATTGTTACCTCCTAATATTATTTTATTTTTTTATCTATTAGAACTGCAGCAAGAATAACTGCAGCTTTAACCATCATTTGATAATAAGAAGAAACATCAAGTAGATTCAGAGCATTTGCTAATATTCCAATTATAACTGCTCCCAATGCCGTACCTGTTATTTTTCCATATCCACCTGATAACGAAGTCCCCCCCAAAACTACAGCTGCTATTGCGTCCAATTCATAACCTTGACCTGCTGTCGGTTGAGCAGATCCTAATCTTGATGTTGTTATTACTGCTGCAAGTGACGCAAAAAATCCGCTTAAACCATAAACCCATATTTTTATTTTAGTTGTGCTTATTCCTGATAATTTTGTTGCTTCTTCATTTCCACCAATTGCATAAATATATCTTCCAAATCTTGTATTTATTAGAATATACCATATTATAAAAAATAATAAAATCATTATATATATTGGTATTGGAATTCCAAAAATATAGCCACCACCAACGCTTTCAAAAAAACTTCCTTCTGCCATATTTACAGAGATTGGTTTCCCATCTGTAAAAACTAATGTTAATCCTCTAAGTAATGTCATCATTACCAAAGTCACTATAAAAGATTGGAGTTTTGTCACTGCTATAAAAAACCCATTTATTAGTCCTAATACTAATCCAACTACCAAAGTTATTACTAATGCTAGTGGTGTGCTTACTCCAAAATTTATTGTTGCTGCTGCAATTGCTCCACAAAATGCTAAAATCGACCCTACAGATAAATCAATGCCACCAGTTAAAATAACTAAAGTCATACCAATAGCGATAACTGAATTGACTGATGTTTGTCTTAATACGTTCATTATATTTGTAGTTGTTAAAAATCTCGGATTTATAATAGAGACAATAATTATAAAAAAAATAAGTCCAATAACTGGTTTTTGATTTTTTAATTTCTCAAACATTTTTCACTCCCACAGAGCAACTCATGATTTTTTCCTGTGTAGCTTCGCCAGGTAAAAAAGTCCTCATTATTTTTTGTTCATATAAAACAATAACTCGATCACTTAATCCTAAAATTTCTGGCATTTCAGATGAAATTAATATTATAGCCATGCCTTCTTTTTTTAATTCTTTTATAGCCTCATATATTTCTTTTTTTGCTCCAACATCTACTCCTCTAGTTGGTTCATCTAAAATAAGTACCTTAGGATTTGTCATCAAAGCTTTAGCGATCGAAATTTTTTGTTGATTTCCACCACTCAAGTTTTTCACTAATTGCCGCCTGTTTGGTGTTTTTATCCCGAATTTTTTGATGTACTTTTCTACTTCATCTGCTTCTCTTTTTTTATCTATACCTAGCATTGAAGAAATTTTTTCCAAACATGAAAGAGTCATATTTTGTAATACATCTAATCCTACAATAAGCCCTTCCGTTTTCCTATCTTCTGATACATAAACTATTCCAAGTTCAAGAGCATTTTTTGGAGATGAAATACTAACTTCAACATTATCTAAAAATATTTTTCCGCTATATTTTTTCAGTCTACCAAATATAGTTTTTGCAAGTTCTGTTCTGCCAGAACCCATAAGTCCAGTCAACCCCAAAACTTCAGATCTTTTCAGAGAAAAACTTGCATTATGGACAAACTCACCTTTTATCTTTTCCAATCTTAGAATTTCTTCTCCATCTATAATCTCTTTTTTTGGAAACTGCTCATTTAGCTCTCGTCCTACCATATTTTTTATTATAAAATTTTCATCTATTTTTGAAACTTCCTCTTCGCAGATAAATTTTCCATCTCTAAGTATGGTCACATCATCACAAATTTCAGCAATTTCTTTTAGTCTATGAGAAATATAAATAACAGACTTTCCTTTTTTCTTTAAATTTCTTATTACATTAAACAAACTTTCTGTCTCTTTATCTGTAAGAGAATCTGTTGGCTCATCCATGATAATGAGTTTTGCATTTTGAGAAAGTGCTTTTGCTATTTCGATCATCTGCTGTTTTCCAATGGTTAAGTCTTTGACTAAAGTTTTTAAATTTTCTTTCACATTTATTAATTCTAAAATTACTTTTGCTTCTTCACCCATAAGTTGCCAGTTTATTTTTCCAAGTCCATTCGTTAGCTCTCGTCCTAAAAAAATATTCTCAACTATACTTAGTCCTTGAATAAGATTTAGTTCTTGATGAATTATAGCTATCCCAGCTAATTGTGAATCTATTACTCCATCAAATTGAACTTTTTTTCCATTATAAAATATTTCACCAAAATCTTTTTTATATATACCTGACAAAATTTTCATAAGAGTTGACTTTCCTGCACCGTTTTCCCCAAGTAAAGCCATAACTTTACCTTTGTAACAATTCAAACTGGCATCACAAAGTGCTTTAACTCCTGAAAAAGATTTTTCAATATTTTTCATCTCTAAAATTATTTCTTTTTCCATA
Source organism: Fusobacteriaceae bacterium (assembly GCA_051647385.1). Lineage (GTDB taxonomy): Bacteria > Fusobacteriota > Fusobacteriia > Fusobacteriales > Fusobacteriaceae > JAGNZR01. Next base: position 12,624 of record JBOFDW010000140.1, on the reverse strand, counting down.
TTTTCCCCGCTTTTCTAAAAAATAACACCCGACTTCAAAATAATATTTGCATACGGTGTGCATTCACCTGTTCTTATTATCGCTTGACTTTCTTTTGTTATGTTTTTGAATTCTTCGTGAGTCACTTCCGTAATTTTTACTTTTATATTTTTTCTTTTAAAAACTATATTTATTTGCTCAAAAAATTTAGGATTATTTAATTTTATTTCTTTGGCAATTATTATTTCTTCAATTTGCATTTCATCAACTATCGGGTCAAAAACTTCTAAAAAACTTGGTATTCCTTTTACAATAGAAACATCTATTCTGTTTTTATTTTCTGGAATTGGAAGTCCAGAGTCACAAATTGTTATATGTTGCCCATGCCCTAGCTTAGAAATAGCATAGGATATTTCACTATTAAGCAGCCCTATTTTTTTCATATTATTTTTCCTTTTTCATAATTTATGACTTCTTCTAAATCTGGCAGTGAACTCTGTGCCCCTTTTCTTGTAACAGAAATTGCTGCTACACATGTCCCTCTTTTTATAGATTTTTCAACTGACATCCCTGACGAAATTCCACTGACAAATCCTCCTATGTAACTATCTCCTGCAGCAGTTGTATCAACTGCTTTAACTTTGAAAGCTGGAAAAATTTTCTTCTCATTGTCAGAGAAAAAAATAGAACCGTCTTTCCCCATAGTAACAATTAAATTTTTTACACCTTTTTTTAATAATGACTCTGCAGCTTTTTTAATTGACTCAACATCAGTGGTTTTCATTCCAGATAAAATTTCCAATTCTGTTTCGTTAGGTATTAAATAGTCACAATTTTTTATTACATCATCATCTAATTTTATTGCTGGAGCAGGATTTAATATAGTTATTTTTCCAAGTTCTTTAGATTTTTTTAAAATATAGGCAACAGTCTCTTTTGGTATTTCAAGTTGAGTAACAATATAATCGGCCTCTTTTATCAAATTTATATGCCTGTCAATATAATCTATATTAACTTTTTGATTAGCCCCTTGAATAACTATTATTCTATTTTGACCATTTGACTCCACTATTATATTTGCAATTCCAGTTGAAGTAGAACTATCTTTTTCTATAAAGTCTGTGATAACATTATTTTTCTTCATTGAATCCAATAATATTTCTCCAAATAAATCATCACCAATTTTTCCAAGCATTGTGATTTCAGTTTTTAATTTACCCAATGCAACTGCTTGATTGGCTCCTTTTCCTCCAGGAAACTCTTCAAATGATTTTCCAATAACAGTTTCTCCTCCTATTGGAATATTATCACAGGAAACAACAAGATCCATATTTATACTTCCAATAACAACAATTTTCTTATTCATAACTCTCCTTGACAAGTATAATTTATATTTGGTTCAATATATATTTTTCCATTTTTTTTATTCTCAAAAATATCCAAAATATTATCAGCTATTTCATCGACTGGAATTTTACAAGACAAAATATCATATCCTAATATATCCAAAAATTTTACTTCTTCAAAACAGGCAAGTCTCAATTGTTTTTTTTGAGAAATTATTTCTTTTAATGCTCCGAGAAAAATTTGATTATTAATAGCATAAAGTGCTGTTATATTTTCTTGCAAGAGTTTTTTTACACCTTTTTGACCAGTAATAAAATCAAAATCACCTTTATAAATAAATTTTTGTTCAACCTTTAATTTGTTTTCTGCAAAAGCTTTTTTATAACCTTCTAGTCTTTCTTTTGACGAAATAATTTCATCGCTTCCAGAAATTATTCCAATATTTTTATGTCCCTCGCCTAATAATTTTTTTGTTATATTATATGAGCCTTTGAAATTATTCAAGAAAACTCCATCAAATAAATAATTTTCTAAATCTCTATCTACTAAAAAACAAGGTACATTCAAATTTAAAATTCTTTTTAACGGATTATTTGTGTAATTACTTTTCATTAAAATTGCAATAACTGCACTCACTCTTTGCTCAGCAATATTTCTTATAGCAGATCGTTCTACTTCTCTATTTTCATTTGTGTTATAAAGAGTTATATTATATTTTTTATCATTAAATTTTTGAGAAATACAATTAACCAACGTAGAAAAAAATGGATTTGATATATTTGGTACAAGTATTGCTATATTCCGTGCATCTTTGGTTGATAGATTCCTTGCTATAGCATTTGGAGTGTATTCAACTTTTTTTATATAATCTAATATTTTATTTTTTGTTTCTTCTTTTATTTTTCCAGTTCCGTTTATTGCTCTAGAAATTGTAGCAACTGATAAATCAAGATTTCTAGCCACATCTTTTATAGTCATAAGTCACTCCTCAAAAAAGTAACCGTTTACTTTTTTATATTTTTTATTCTACTACCTTATTTTTTATTTGTCAAGAAAAATTTAAAATAGAAATTTTATTTCATTATGATACTATAGATACCTGACAAAAAATCAAGTTTATTCTAAAAAATTTCAAATTATTTTAAATAGGAAAATGAAATGCAACAGAAAAAAATAATTGTTCTTTGTTAAGTCGTGTTTGTGAAAAAATTTGAGATGAATTTATTTACAAACAATAGCTCTATATCAAATAAATTTTACCGAAAATAAAGAAGTATTAGCCAAAAAATCTGAATCACAATTTTTGAAAAAATACCCAAAAAGACCTTATATTATAGTAAGGTCTTTTTGGGTTGACAACATAAATTATTTTGCTGATTAAGAATGTTTTGAACATTTTTGCAAAACTAAAAATTTTAATAGATAAAATAAAAAACTCTTACTTGTAAAATTTATTAAGAACTAGCACACAAGGAGCAATTGTTCTTTTTATTTCGTAGTATTCCATAAAAACTATTTTTTCTACATCAATCTCAAAAAGTTTTTCTTTCATTTTTTTTCTAAAGTAATCGCAATTTTTTTTGTTTAAAAAAATTTCCCCTGCTAGAATAAGAAACTCTGGATCTAATATTACATAACCAACTGAAACATATTGGACTAAAATATCAATCTTTTCCTTCAAATCAGAATCATAATTTTTGTCATCAATATTTTTAACATGAATAGCAGACTCTAAGCATCCTTTCCTTCTACAAACTTGACAAGATTTTAATGAATTGTTGTCATAAGGGACATGCCCTATTTCTCCAGCACGTTTTGTATTGCCTCGAATAAGTTCGCCATTCAAAACGATTGAACTTCCAAGCCCAGGTCCATATTTTATAAGCCAAAAGTCTTTTTTCTCTTTTTCAAAATAAAGTTCAGTAAGAGTTAAGGCTCTTACATTATTTTCAACTATTATATTTTCAATCTTTAAATTTTCTTGAAAATACTCTTTAATTTTTTTTATTCCTAGAACTTCAGAGTTTCCTTCTTCTATAAATCCAGGCACAGATACACCGAGTCCTAAAACTTTACCTTCGAACTCTATATTATATTTTTTTATAAAAGTGAAAATCTCTTTAAATAAAATTTTTGAAATTTTATTCTCATATTTCCAATTTTTCTTTAGTATTATATCAGATTTTAAATTAACTATAGTGAAAAAAATTTCAGCAATAGTTATTTCAAGACCAAAAGCAAAACGGAAATCAGGATTGACATCAATAAGTATTTGCTTCCTCCCAACTTTTCCATCAGTTATTTCACCTAGTTCTAATAAATACCCTTGTTCTATAAGTTCGGTCGTGAGTATTGTTAGAGTCGCAGTTGTGAGCTTAAGTGACTCAGCAATTTGTTTTCTTGAACTAGCACCATAAGTTTTTAAATAAAAGAGAATTGCCCGCATATTTAGGTTTTTTACTCCTTCTAGATTAATTCCCCTTCTTACCATATGAACTCCTTAAAAAAATATTCCTTATTCATTCTATATTTTTAATATAAAAATGTCAATGATTAAAACTTAAGTTTAAATTCATTGACATTTTATAAACAAGATTATTTCAAATGGCTTTTATTTCAGAATAGTAATATTGCTCCAGAAATAATAAGCAATATGTATGTAAGAATTAAAAAAGTATTAGCTTTCATTTTATGATGCAATTTATTCCCTATTACAAGTCCAAAAAACAAAGGAATGATTGACCACAAAAATTTATTTATAGTCTCACTAGTAAATAATCCAGAACGATAATGACTAAATGCAAGATAAGTATTTAAAAAAATCCAAACACCTGAAATCGTTGCTCTGAATTCTGATTTATCTTTTAGCTTTTTTAGTGCATAGATCATCAAAAGAGGACCGCCAGAAATAAATAATCCATGAATAATTCCAGATAAAAATATAATTAAAACCATTATCCATTCTCTTGTTTCAGTTTCATTTTTAATAAAAATCCCTTTTAATGCAATAGCAATAATGAATGCAGCATAAAATTTTATTAAAATATGAGTTGGTATAAGGTCATACGCATATATTCCTAAAATCATTCCAATAAGCATAAAAGATATTATTTTAAATAATTCTTTAATATTTACTTTTTTTAAATCTCTAAAAACCATCCAAACAGAGGCAAGTAGTCCAAGTAAATTTAAAATTGGTTTTGCTATATCAATTCCTTGAAGTAAAATAATTGGTGGCATAGCAAGAACTGTACCTGCAAAACCAGTTATTCCCTGTATTATATTTGTTGAAAATATTACAATTAAAAATAACGTATCTTTTAACATCGGCTCCCCTAAATATTCATATTATTTTTTTGTGGCTTTTTCTATCAAATCTTTAATATAAACTTTTTCACCTGTTTTTATTGATTGCTCAGCTGCTATTCCTACAACAACTGACCAAAACCCTTCTTCAATAGTTGCTGTATCAGTTTTCTTTCCTTCTATATTATCTACAAAATATTTATGTTCAAAATATGTCCCACCCATATGTCCACTGCTTTGAATTGTTTTTGGATAGCATGGAGTCATAATTTTACTCGGTCTATTCGCTCCCGTTAAAATTTCAAGATGTGTTTGTGGTCTAGCATCTGGCATATAATCTTCATTTTCAAATGCACGAAGTCGTCCTTCTTCACCACAAATTGTTATTTCTTCATAAAACATTGGAGAAAACATGCATAAATTAAAATCACATTTCACCCCATTTTCATAAACTACTGTAACTATAGCATGATCTAAAATATCCGATCTTTTTCCGTTATATTCAAATTCAGTGAAATTAACTGCTTGACCTCCAACAGCATAAACAAATTCTGGCTTTGCACCAGCAAACAAATTAAACAAATCAAAATAATGGCAACATTTTTCTACTAATGTTCCACCAGAAAATTCAGAAAATTTATTCCACTGATCAAGTTTATCTAAAAAAGGTATTCTCTGCTCAACTATTGAAATTGTGTGAACTTTCCCTAATGCTTTTTTATTTAAAACCTCTTCTCTTGCCTCTGAATAAATTGCTTTATAACGATATTGCAACCCAACTTGAAAAGTAGACTTATAACTTTCAGCTATTTTCTTCATCTCAATAGCATCTTCAAGTTTTGTTACCATCGGTTTTTCCATCAATATATGCTTACCAGATTTTATCGCCTCTCTCACTATCTCTATATGGGTATAATTTGGAGTACATATTATTAATCCTTGCACATCTGGATCGTTACAAGCCTCATGTAAAGTTTTATAAACTACGAGGTCTTTATTTTTTGGATAAAGATTTTTATACATATTTTGAGCTTGATTGATACTATTTTCGTTTATATCATACATGCCTTTTATTTCTGCTCTGCCTTCAAGCATTGTAACTCTTATATGCTCTTGGGCAATCATCCCAGCACCGATAACATTGAATTTGTATTTAGCTTGATCTTTTTTGAAAATATAAAGTTCTTTTTCAGGTAAATAACTGACATTTAAAAAATTACTAAATACTACACTGCTTATTTCTTTTCCTCTTTTTCCCATAACTAAATTCCTCCTAATTTATTTTTAAATTTCTTCTTGTGTCGCAAAATGTTCTTCTTCTAAAACTGCCTTTGAATGATGTGAAGATATTGCTTTTTTTAGTGCAAAAAATATTCCGAATCCTAAAATAATATTTCCAATAACCGCATATTTAAAATAAGGACCAACAAAAGCTCCAACAGCTTTCTCTTGTGAAACAACACCAATAGGAGATAAGAAAATATAAATAAATATTAAGAGACTAAGTAGCACTGTTGCATAATGTGGTAATTTTTCCCAAGGTCTCATATTTACTTTTGGCTTTATCTCTTTTAGATGAAATTCTTTAGTATATGGTCTCATATATGTCACAGCATTCATAACCAATATATCTGCAACAAATAAAATTCCCATGACATGGACATAAGGAAGTTTGACTTTTAGTATAAATATTAAAATTGTATAAGCAGATATGTGAAAAATTATAGATGTTTTTGCAGCAAGACCAGTTATTTTTTTTGAAAAGAATCCTGTTAGCACAACTGCTATTGTTGGTATATTAAAAAACCCTGTAAACATCCTCATGACATCATATAGTCCACCTTTAGCATACATTATAAATGGTGCAGCACACATTGCGAAAACAGCAAGGATTGTTCCAACAATTTTTGCTGTTTTTATCAATTTTTGGTCTGACATTTTAGGATCAAAAACTGGTTTATATATATCAAAGCAAAAAAGTGTTGCAGCACTATTTAAAAGTGAGTTATATGTACTTAGGACTGCACCAAAAATAACTGCACAATAAAATCCAACCATATATTTAGGTAAAACCAAAGCAACAAGTGTAGGGTAGGCAGAGTCTCCAACTTTAAGAGAATTTCCAAGTATATGATATGCTATTACTCCGGGAAAACAAACTATAATCGGAATAAATAACTTCATAAAACCAGAAAGTATAACTCCTTTTTGACCTTCGGATAAATTCTCTGCTCCAAGTGTTCTCTGAATCAAAACTTGATTTGTGCACCAATAGAAAAAATTCGCAGCCAACATTCCTGTGAATATTGTGCCAAAAGGTACGGGGTCAGTCGCTCCACCGATAGCATTTATTTTTTGAACATCAACTGTGACTATTTTATTAAGAGCTGCAGTTATGCTACCATTTCCTAAATATAATAAACCAAATATAGGAACGGCAACTCCTCCTAAAATAAGTCCCAAGCCATTTATTGTATCAGAAATTGCGACTGCTTTCAGTCCACCAAATATTGCATAAACGCTCCCTATTATTCCTATTGTCCAAACAATAATCCAAATTGATTCAACATAAGTAATACCAAAAATTGCCTCAAGATTAAAAACTCTGTTGAATGCTACAGCACCAGCATACAATGCCCCTGGAGTAGCAACAAATACATATCCTGCAAGTAAAAGAAGTGATATCATTTTTCTAGTTGAAGCATCATACCTTTCTTCTAAAAATTGTGGCATAGTAGTGAAGCCTCTTTTTAAATATCTTGGCAAAAAATACATTGCTAACCCAACTGTTGCAATTGCAGCTGTAGATTCCCAAGCCATACCTGAAATATTTTTCATATAAGCTTGTCCACTTAGTCCTATTATTTGTTCCGCAGAAATATTTGTTAATAACATTGAACCTGCAATAACAATTCCAGATAACCCTCTGCCTGCTAGAAAATAACCGTCAGCAGTTTTTAAATTTTCTCCCCGTGATTTTTTCCATGAAATATATCCTACAAGACTAGTAAAAAATAAAAATGACAATGCTGTTAATCCCATACTTTAACCTCCACTATTTTATATTTTAATACTTTACTTCTATATTTTCTCCTACTATTCCTTTGTGTGCACCTTTTGATATCAAGTCTTGTTTTGCTTCATGAACTAAAAGCCATTTGTTTTGTTTAAAAAGAAATTTATCTTCAGAAGAAATTATTTGTTTTTCTTCCAACTTAAGATCAAGATTTGTTCCTTTGGGTAATGCTACTAGACACTTAAATCCATTATCTAATAATTTACATGGTGCAAAATGCAAAGTGGTCTGAAAAAGTTCGATCACAATACCTTTCGGCAAATAAAACGCTTTAATCTTTGAACTTTCTATTTCATGCTTGTTTATATCATTTGTATGAGCAAGAAGTAATATTAACTCTGTAACAGCAACATTTATTTCACTTCCTTTATGATACTCTAGCCCATTTAAAAAAGAATTGTTTCCGTTACAATATCCAAATTGGATATCCATTCCACCATAAATCGAATTTTTAACCTTAGAAAAAACTTCAAGTTTTTCAAGTTCATTATCAGAAGCAACATATATATTTCCTTTTTCTGGAATAATTGTTTTTTCATCAATATATTTATTTACAGCATCAAAATTAAAGCCAGATATTATTCTTCCAAATTCCAAAAACGCAGGATCATTGCAAGAATATATGTGAAATTTATTTTTTTTACGAATTTCTTCAAGCCTCTCCACAATTAACCTCCTAATATTTTTTTATTTCCATTTTTAAGAATCTAGCAAGAATTTCAAGCTCTTCCGAAACATCTCCATAGATAACGACAAAATGTGGTTCCCATCCATCCTTAACACTTTCTTCAACTGCTCTTAATGAGTCTGTTTTTGTTTTTACAACTATCGAAGTTCCTGAAAATTGTTTCGGTTCATCTAATGCTTCTCCTTTTAAAATAAAAAATCTAAATTCACCTAACTCATTTTTCCCAATTCTAAAAACAGTAACTTCTTTTGAAGGTTTGCAACCAAATTCCATTGTTGGACCTATCTTTCTATTTGGATGAACTCCCATTTCTGGACCAGTATCTTTTCTTGCAAGACTACAAGCTGCTGTTCCACAATGCCAATATGTTATTGTATTTTTTTTCTCATCAAGTGAAACTGGATCTCCAAAGAAAACTGGTTGATTTGAAAAATTTGTTCCAACATACATCGAAATTGCTCCATACAAATCTGATTCGCATGAGGAAGGAATTAAATTGTCGTTTAAAAGTCCTAAAACTCCACAAACAGGAGTCCCAAAATCCACAAAATAATCTGGCCAGCATCTTGAAGCCATAGCTCCAATTTTATTACTATCTATAAAATCTTTATAAGCTTTATATAATCTTGCGAATGCATCAACATTTTCTTCTGGAAGTTTTTCAAGACCAATCATTTTTTGCTTTGCTTCAACCAGAACTTCTTTGTATTCTTCAGTAGAATAACTTTTTGCTTTGTTCATTAATTCTCTAGTTTCTATACTAACCAAATTAATTCCAAAATTTTTCAAAAGTTCAGAGTCAGATGCTTTTCCAAATCCAAATCCCTGTGGAGTATTTCCAACACTTGCCAAATTCAAATATTTTAGGTTAAGTTTCATATTAGAAGATTTTATTATTTTTTTGAATCTTGAAATTACTATTTCTTCTGTTGGAGTTCCAAATATATATTCAAAATTCTTTCTACCAACTTGGTTTAATAAATTACCCGCAGAATATGCACCAGTCAAAGAATTTAACCTGAGTCTTCCTCCATCTATTACTGGTTCTCGGAGAGTCCATAAAATTATATCACAATTTTGCTCTCTTACAATTTCGCTTGCATAGGCAGAATTTGCAAAAGTTGTATTTTGTATAATTAACAAATCAACTTTAAGGTCTTTGACAAAATTTCTGACATCATCTATACTCAATAAAATTTTATCTGGAAAAATTAAATTAGTGTTTATTTTTTTTAGCATTTCTACTGATTTTTGAAATTGTTCACCTGCTGATTCCATATGAAAAGTTGGAACACCAATTGGAACATAGGCAACTTTGAATTCTCTCATATTTTCACCTCCATTAATTTTATTTTTTTATAACTTTGTATGTTGCCGAGAAATCTTCTTTTGCATAACCTAATTTCATAGCTTCATGATAAATATTTTTAGAAACATCAACACCTGGCAATACTAACCCAAGATTTTTTACCAGCTCTGAGGTTAAATTGATATCTTTGTCCATATTCTCAACTGAAAACGCAACTTTAAAGTTTCCTTCAGCTATAGATTTTCCTTTCCCATCCAAATAAAAATTTTGTCCCCCTCCATAAGAAACTGCTTTTATAAAATCGTCAATACTTACCCCAGCTTTTTGAGCAAGAGTTAACATTTCGTTTACACCATTTTGTATTTGACATACCAAAGTATTGTGACAAAGTTTCATTACTAGTCCAGAGCCATTATCACCAAGGTGAATAACATTTGCACCCATGCATTTAAGTATATTTTCTATTTTTAAATATGTAGTTTTATCTCCACCAACATAAATTCCCAACGTTCCACTTTCAGCAGCAGGTACAGATTTAACAACAGGGGCATCAAGCATAACGGATTTTTTTTCTGCAATTTTTCTAGATAAATCTCTTGAAACGTTTGGAGATATCGTACTCATATCTATAAATATTTTTCCTTCTGTCGCAACTGGGATAAGTTCATTATAAACAGAAATTACATGCTCACTTTTTGGAACCATAGATATAATTACATCAGATTTTTCTCCGAGTTCTTTTATTGAAGTTGCAGCAACAGCTCCAATCATTTCTAATTCTTCAACTTTAGATTTATCTACATCATAGACCATTACTTCAGAACCTGATTTTTTCAAAATATTTATACTCATCGGCTTTCCCATGAGCCCAAGCCCAATAAAACCTATTTTCATATATCCTCCAAATTATTATTTATTTTTTAAAATCTTTTTATTTTTTTGTTTCATCCCATGCTTTTCTAAAAACTCCAAGACCATAAGTTGTAAATGGATGTTCAAAGCTAGCCTGATAAACATCTAATCCACAAGTAACAATATCTGCTCCAATTTTTGCAGCATCTGCTATTTGTTTTCCATTTCTAAGAGCCGCAACTATAATTTCAGTTTTAAAAGAAAACTGCTTATATATTTTTACAATATCTTCTATATATGCATTTGTATCTTCTCCAGAATTTTCTTTCCATCCTACAAATGGAGAAACAAATTTTGCACCAATTTTTCCAGGCATCAATGCTTGAGACGGAGAAAAAACAAGAGTGACATTTGTTCGCACTCCAAGTTTTTCAAGTTTTTTAGCAGCTATAATACCTTGCTCTATGCATGGTATTTTTATTACAAAATTTTGAGAAATTGACGATATTTTTTTTCCTTCCTCAACCATCTCTTCCCATTTTTGCAAATGTGGATTTATTTCTACTGAAATAGGAAATTTTTCATATCCATCTAGCTTGATTTCTTTAACCCAGTTTGCAATATCAGTGATCGCTGTCAAAAAAGGTTTTCCACTTAACATAATGTGTTTTGGATTTGTTGTCACTCCATCGATTCCGTAATTCTCATAAGCATACTTGATTTCATCAAGTTTTGCACTGTCTAAAAAGTATTTCATAATAAACCTCCAAAATAAATTTTTAAATTAATTAAAACAAATAATCAATTTTTTATATCTTACCCCTTTTATTTTTTTTTGTCAATAACTTTATTAATTGTTCGCATATCGAATATTGTTTTGCTTTTAAAACACGCATTATATATATTCTTGAAAACATGAAATTCTGATAATGGTAAAAATTTTCTTTACAAAAAAAATAAGTGTGGTATAATTATTTATGTTGGAGTTTAACTTCAAAATATAATTTTAATATGGAGCGAAAATGAAAATAGGTGTTCAACAAAAAATTATTCCAAAACTATCAGCGTTAAAGAACTCATTAACTATAAAAGAGTTGAAAATATTGGATTATATCATAAATAATTCAGAAGAATTTTTAACAAATCCCATAAAAAATATATCTGATAAAGCTGAAGTTGGAGAAGCAACAATTATAAGATTTATAAGAAAAATAGGTTTTGAAAAATTAGGAGATTTTAAAAATCAATTATTTATGGATATGGAAATTGAAAATAATAAAAAAAATAAAATTCTTGATTATCAAATTAATGATGACGATATTTCAAAAAATATAGCAGAAAAAATTTACTATAGAAATTTTGAAGTAATGAAACAATGTCTTGCATTATTTGATTTTGCAGAAGTTGAAAAAGCTATTAATTATATCTACAGTTCAAAAAAAGTTCTATTTTTTGGAGTTGGGTTTTCAAAATTTACATCAATGGAAGCTTCTTATAAATTTTTAAGAATCGGAATTAATGCAAGTAGCGACTTTGACTCACAAATGATGAAGATTTCTGCTTCACTTCTTTCAAAAGAAGATGTAGCTATTGGGATTTCTCAAAATGGAAATTCTTCAGAAGTTATTAGCTCATTAAAAATAGCAAAAGAACTCGGAGCTAAAACAATAGCTATAACGCATTATAAAGATTCTCCAGTAACAAAATTTGCAGATATAATTATACTTAATGGTTCAGACGAAGGTCCACTGCAAGGAGGAGCTTTTTCAACTAAAATAGCACAACTTTTTGTCATTGATATACTCTATGCTGGCGTTGTTCTTAAGAATAAAGAAAGAGCTGAGAAATATAAAAAACTTACCACAGTAAAATTATAAAACTAGGAGTGATTATTGAAAATGAACAATGCTATTAAAAAATTAAAAGGATGGTGTTATGATATAAAAGGTGACAGATTTTATCTTTCGTATTATGTTAAAATATAATATGAAAGAGGAGTTGTTAAATTATGGAAAGAAAAATTTATGACGATGAATTTAAAAAAGAAATTGTAGAATTAGTAACATC
>JBOFDW010000139.1:0-1604 GCA_051647385.1 Fusobacteriaceae bacterium | reverse complement strand
AAATTAGCAAGTTATTTAAATCCAGATTTTATTTTTACAAATTTGGAGACAACGACAGTAGAAGACACCATAAAATTTATGGTAAATAAAATGGCTAATTCCGATGCGAATATAAAAAAGAACTCTGCTGATATCATTGCCGCAATCATCAAGAGAGAGAACGAAATTTCCACGGCGATAGGTTCTGGTATAATGTTACCCCATGCAAGATTTGATAATTTTGGAGATTTTTTAATAGCGATAGGAAGTTTTAAGAAGCCGATTACAGTTCCAATGCCAATCACAAATGAGCCAACAGAAGTCAAGTTGGTTTTTCTTATCATAGCTGATGTATTATCGAATAATAATATTTTGAAAACTATGGGAGCAATTTCAAAGTTGTGTCTTAATACCCCAGAAGTAATTGAAAAAATAAAAGAGCAAACTTCTAAGCACGATATTATTGAAATAATAGAAGAGACAAATATTCAGATAGCTCACAATATTGTGGCTGGAGATATTATGACCACAGATGTTTTGCCAGTTTCACCTGAGACAACTCTTGATGTTGTTGCAAAAAGATTTGTAGTTGAGCAGACGAGTGGACTTCCTGTTGTGAATGAGAACGAACTTTTTCTAGGAGAAATAACAGAGAAGGAGCTTATAGCTTTTGGGATGCCAGATTATGCTAAGCTAGAATTTGAGAGCTTAAACTTTTTAACGGTTGGAGTTCCATTCCAAGAATATTTGGTAAATGAAAAAACTACGACTATCAAAAACATTTACAGAAAAGAAAATGTCCACATCATTGACAGCAAGACTCCCATTATGGAAATTTGTTTCATCATGATAAAAGAGGGTGCAACTAGACTTTATGTTGTGGAAAAAGGAAAATATTGCGGAGTAATAAAACGTGCTGACATAATCAAAAAAGTTTTGCACATCTAAAATCGTCTAAATTAAATTTGGATTAAATTTTGAGATAAGACCAATTAAAGATAAAAAAAATTCGCGGAGGAAGAAAAAGTTGGTAATAATTGATGAGAAAAAATGTATTGGATGCGAATTATGCGTTAAAGATTGTTTAGGGATGAAAAATTTAAAAATTGAAAATGGGAAAGCTAAACTTATAAATGAAAAATGTATTGAGTGTGGTCACTGTGTCGCAGTTTGTCCTGTAAATGCTATCTCAATAGAGAATTATGATATGGGGGAAGTTACAGAGGCAAAAGATCTCAATATCTCACCAAATGAAGTGCTCGATTATATAAAAAACAGACGGTCAGTTAGACAGTTTAAAGACAAAAAAGTGGAGCATGAAAAACTTTTGAAAATAATTGAAGCTGGGCGTTATACCCCAACTGCTAGAAATTCTCAAGGGGTATCGTTTGTCGTTGTTGATAAAAATATTTCTGAACTTAGAACTTTGGCAATGAGAAGTTTAAAAAAGAAAGGTGAAGCAATCCTTACAGATCCAACACCAAACCCTAGAAAATTTTATGCTAAAATGTTTATGGAATTAGAGGAAAATTATTTAGCGAATCCAAAAGAGAATGACAAATTATTTTTTAATGCTCCAGCAATCATAGTTATTGCAACAGATTACACAATTGATGCTGGGCTTG
>JBOFDW010000138.1:0-33123 GCA_051647385.1 Fusobacteriaceae bacterium | reverse complement strand
CGCAAAACTATTTTTTTTCCCATTAGTCGAGCTCCTTTCTGCAAATTTCAAAATAATCGCAATACAAACAGTCGCTTGCTTTTTCTGCTTTGGAATAATATTTCACATCAATAAAATTCTGAATTTTTTCTTTCATATCTGCAACTGTCAGCGAAATTTTTTTCTGCTCTTCAGGTACACCCTTTTTTAGCGGATTAAAAATATATTTGCTGGACAAATTTTCGTCGCCATATAAAAGGATAGAATAAAAATCCAACTGAAGTGCATTTATGTTTCCAGTTTTATAATCAAAAATTAATTTTTGTTTTTCGGATTCAATATTTAAATCCACACGCCCAGAAAGTTTGACCGACAAAATTTCATCTTTAATAAAAATATTGCTTTCACTTTTTTCAGAAGAAAATTTTTGTACTTGCTCCCCAGAAAAAATTATTTCTAAATATTTGTAAAATCTTTTTATATTTTCCGAAAAAGTTTTGAATAATATTTTTCGAAAATAATTTTCTGTGTGAAGCGGAATTTTATATTTATTTTTTATCATGAGGTACCAAAATTTTCTTTCCAAAAGTTCATCGCTAACTTCAAAATTATTTTTTTCTTCTATGTCTTTGCTTTTTTCTTTTCCGATTTGCTCCAAAAATTCATGAACAAAAGTTCCAAAAAATTTAGAAGACAAATTTTTATTTATTTCACCTTTTATGTGAGTCAGTCCCAAAATATTTTTCAAGAAAAATTTATACTCACATTTTTTTAACTCTTCGTAATCGTAAGCCCCCAAAATTATTTTTCTTTCAGAAATATCTTCTGAAATATTTTTTTCAATCTGATTTTTTTCTTGAGAATTATTTTGTTGCAAATTTAAATCCAAAATAATATTTGAATTAGAAAAATTAAATTTTAAATTTTCCAAAATAATATTTTGCGTTAAAGGTGCGTCTTGAATTTCCAAATTAAGTTTTGTTGCGAGCTCTTCCAAAAATGGCGAAATAAAAACCGACTGATTTTTATTCTCAGCAAAATATATGATTGAACTTTTACTTGTCAAAATATTTTGAAAGAATCTATATTTTTTTTGGAGTCGTGCTTGTTCCAAAGTTAACAGTCCGTTTGTTCGTCTTTGAAATTCCGTAAATATCAAGCCGTCATTTAGAGGTCCAGGTAAATTTGAACTTGTAATATCCACAAAAAAACTGTCTCGAGTGTGTCGCTCTTTTGCCAGCTCAATATTTTTTATAACTGAAATTTTTTCTTGTGAATCAAAAATTTCTCGGAGCTCAATGTTATTCATATATTTTATTATGAGGGTGAAAATTCCAAGTGAAATATTTTCTGGGAAAATTTTATTGAAAAAATTATTTTCCAAACTCTCACTTGTTTTTGCCAAATCAAAAGCTTCAAAAAGTCGCTCAATAATATCAGAATAATTTTTTTCGCAAGCATTTAAAATATTAATATTATTTTTATAAAAATCCAAAAATTCTTCCACAGATTTTAGCTCAGAAATTTTTAAAATATCAAAATAAATTTTTAAAAGTTTGTCATTAAAACTTTCACTAGAAATTCTCAAAAAATTTTCATCTTCCAAAAGTTCTCTGGAAAAATACTGATAATTATTATCCAAAATTTTATAAAAAGTTTTAATATCATCGGTTGTAATCTCATAATTTTTCTTAAACGAATTAGAATTTATATATTTTTCCAAAGTCAAAAGCGAAAGTGCCTTGTGAAGTTCATGAACAAGTGACGCCAAAAGGTCGTGCTGAATTTTGAAAAAATTATACAGCTCGGTATCGTCCAAAACTTTTAGTTCAATAGAATTAAAATATTTTGGAAAAGTTTTGTGCAAAGTATTTTTTGAAATATTTGGCGTGAAAATATCGTTCCCAATTTTACCATCAAAATATGAAATTAAATTTGCGGCAAGTTCCATCTCTTCTCCGACTTTAAAAATTTCAATTTTATTAAATTCAGCATTTTGAATATTAAAATTATTTGAGAGCTCAAGATTTTGTTCGTCAAAATCATTTTGATTTGAAAGTTGCAATATAAATTCTACATCAAAATTCTGCTCTAATTTTTCTATCAAAAATTTATCTAGTGGAGAAAATTCTATCACGTCCACAAAAATTATTTTTTTGAATTGATTCACAAAATCAAAATTCATATTTTCTTCAGACTCGACAAAATCATATGGAATAAAATTATTTTTTGCCAAATAATTTTCATATTCTTTTTTCATTAATTCATAATCAGAAATTTTTTCGTTTTGCCAAGCTTCAAGATTTTCAAAACTTTTTTTTCTGAATTTTTTGCACATACTATAAAAATTAAAAAATTCATTGGCAAGAGTTATAAACTCAAAATATCCTTCGACTTTTAATTTAGATTTTGTATTTTGAGAGAGAGCGAAAAAAAGTGTGAGCATTCTTTTCGCTTCCTTCAAAATAATTTTTCCGGAAATATTAGTATAAATTTGATTCTTAAATTCGTCAAAAGTATATGCAAATATTTTTTTAGACAAAAAATTTCTCTTATCCAAAAATAAATTTCTGAGTTGAAAATCTGAAAAAATAAAAATAGTCTCAGAATTTTGACTGAGACTTTGGATTAAACTTTCTCTATAATTTATATATCTAAATTTTTTCATAATATTTTTTGCCTTTCTCTATTCTATTTTCAGGATTTTTATTACAAATTTATGGTTTCGGAACTCGCTTGATTATCATAGTTTTTCCTAAAATTCCAAATCTATCAAATGACCCACGAAGTTTCACGAAATCTTTGTCAATAATTTCAGCAGTGTCAAAATATTTTCGCCCATTCCACGAATCATAAATCCAACCGTAATATAATTTATTATTATTTTTTGTGGAATCTTTTTTTAATCCTCCAACCACTTGCAACCCGAAAACTTTTCGTTCACGTAAACTTTTGTCTGAATTATTTCTATCAAATTGTTCTTGACCTTCAAATTTATCTCCAGCAGGATAAAAAAAATCTTTTAGCCATCGAACGTGTCCAACATATTCTTCGTTGTTTTTTTCTATTTGAATAATAACTTTTTGATTTGGCATCATCCAATATCCCAAATATAAATCTTCGGATTCTTCGGCAAAAATTTTAGAACTTGAAACTCCAAAAAATATTATCGCTAACAAAATATTTGTAACTAAAAATTTAGTCGATGACATAAGCATAATCTCCCAGACCTCTCAACTCAAAAAGTTTCTTCAGCAAAATTTTAACCTCGCCGTCAGAAATAGGAAAATTATTTTCTTCCAAAATTTTGAAACCAGAATAAGATTGAGCCATAACATTTTTCAAAAAATTTGTTGTGAAATCTTTTTCTTTTTCCAAATCTAAGTTGGGATTTAGTTTTGAGTTCATATTTAAATTTATATTTTTTTCTAAGAATGTTGCATGAGCCAAATTTATTTTTTCGGACTCGAAATCCTCGCTCACATCAAATAAATCATCAAGGGCTTGCAAACTCATTCCAATTTCATAAAGCCCTTTGGCGAATTTCTCAATCTGAAAATTTTTCTCAAGATATTTTGCAGCCACCAAACTTATCTCCAAAAGTTTTCCGCCAATTCCACCGTGAATATTTTCCAAAATAAATTCAGAACTTGGATAATTTTTGTATAAATTTCTATCACGAATATCTTCGCTAAAAGCTATGGTGTAAAGTTCCTCAAAAATTTTGTTGCTGAGAATTTCGTCACCGTCAGAAATTTTTAGGCACTCCTTCGTCAAAATATCTTGGCAGATGAGAGCCATAAAATTATTTTTTACCACAATATTTTTAAAATTTTTAAAATGCACGACTCCTTTTGACTCGCCGTCAATAATATTATCCGTGCAAGTTACAATTTGGCGAAGAGCAAAAATAATTTTTCCATAACTTTTTATTTTATTATTTTTTATTTTCGCACTGATAAATAACGTCAGCATCAAAAGTGTGAAGAAATTTTTTTTGTACATTTCGTCTCGGGATTCATTTTCAAATTCGTAAACAATATTTTTTTCAAAAGAAAATTTTTGCAAGTCATATTTTATTTCGTTTTGAATTTCTGAAAGTAAAATACTCGCCTCGTCCAAAAGTTTTTTAAGCTTAATTTTTTTCAACATAGATTTTTCCTTTTTTCATATTTTTGTAAATATTTTTTTCTTATATATTTTGTTTTTTTATTTATATTTAAATTTATTTTTTAAAATTTAATTTAATAAAATTAAGAAATATTATTTTTCTCAAAAATTATTTTTATTTCTGTCCCTTTTCCAAATTCGCTTTGAATTTCAATTTTTGCTTTTAAAATTTCTGAGATATTTTTTGCAATGGAAAGTCCGAGACCATGTCCGCCAATTTCTCGGCTATGAGATTTATTCACGCGATAAAATTTCCCAAATATTTTCTCTAAATCTTCTTCAGGAATTCCAACGCCATAATCTTTTATAATAATTGCAAAATTATTTTTCTCTCTATTATTCAACGTAAAAATTTTCACAGGATTTTTATTCCCATATTTTATTGCGTTATCTATTAAAATTCTCAAAAGTTGTTTCAGCAAAAAATAATCAGTATTTATTTTTTCGCTAGAATTTATATATTTTATCTCTTGGTCTTCATGAATTATTTTTTCTTCTTGAATAATCTCACTTATCAAATCATCAAAATTAAATTCTGAAATTTCTGGCGTCAAAACTTCACTCTTAGAAATAAACAAAAGTTTTTCGATGAGAGTTTCTATATATTTTATCTCTTCTTTAATCGCCGAGACAGATTCATCAAAAATATTCTCGTCTGTTTTCGCATATTTTTCTATGAGATCAGAATATCCCTTCAAAACAAAAATCGGAGTTTTAAGTTCGTGGGAAGCGTTGTGAACAAAGTCAGTTTGAAGTTCAGTTTGCTCTTTCAAACGCTGCAACATTTTTTCGTATGCGTTTAAAATATTTTGAAATTCTTCGTAAAAATTTTCCTTATCTATAATAAAATCAAAATTTTCTATATTAATTTTATTTGTGTGATCCTCTAAAATTCTAAATTGTGGCAAAAACTTTTTATAAAATTTTCTATAAAAAATATATGAAATAAAAAATATCGCCAAAATTCCAGTAATGGACAAAACCAAAATGCTCTCGTAAAAATAATATAAAGATTTTAAATTTTTTATAATCTGAAATTCTATAACTTGATTATTTGGCAGAGAAATTTTTTTGTTCAATACCCAATAACTTTCTTTCAAATTTCCAAGCTGGTAAAAATTTTTGATTTTATCATAAACAGGCAAAGTTTTGAATTTCAAATCTGAATCTGAAAAAATTTTGTTATCTAATTTTATAATTATTGACATTCCTTCGATTTTTGGAGTTTCCTTAAATATCGACTGAACTTTTTTCTCGAAAGTTAATTTATTATTAGAAATATTATTTGAAGAAAATTCATTCTCTAAAAAAGTTTGTACACTGTAAATTTGATTTCGCAAAGTTTTGTATTGATACCTAAAAATAAAAATTATCAGCCCAAAATAAATCACAAAAAAAACTATGATCATAGTTCTAAAAATGTTTATAACTTCACGGGTAAATTTTTTCATGAGTTTAATCCTTTTTTATAAATATTATTTTCGAATACTTAGTAATTTTTTATTTATATTTTTAGATTTTAATGTTAAATATTTTTATTAATTTTTTTTTAATTGATAACCAAAACCACGAATAGTTTTTATATAATTTTTATCGAATTTTTTTCTGAGAATTTTTATATACGCGTCAACAATTTGTTCTTCGCCCATATAATCGTAGCCCCAAACATTATTGATAATTTGCTCGCGGTTCAAAATAATTTCTCTGTTAATAATAAAATATTCCAAAAGTTTGTATTCCGTTCTGGTGAGATTTAGTGGCTCGTTATTCAAATAAATAATTGACTGCTCAGTATCAACTCTAAAATTTTCATAAATAAGAATATTAGTTTTTTTGGAAGAATCACGGAGCAAGACTCGCATTCTCGCCAAAAGTTCTTCAATGCTAAAAGGTTTTGTAATATAATCGTTGGCACCTATGTCAAGCAAAGAAACTTTTGAGGTCGTACCTCCAACAGAGGAAATTATTATTATTGGAGTCGTGGAAATTTTTCGAATTTCTTGGCAAACTTTGTCACCAGAAATTTTTGGAAGCATTAGGTCGAGCAAAATTAAATCGTAGACATTATTTTTCGCCTTAAAAATTCCAACTTCGCCGTCCACAGCCATCTCAACTTTATATTCTGACTTGGAAAGTTCTATTTCCAAATATCTTCTAATAAGTTTGTCATCTTCTATAATTAAAATTTTTATCAAAATATCACCTCAAGATTTTTGCTACTTATTAATTATATCACAAAAAAATATCTTCCTCAAAGTTTTGGAGAAAACTTGGAAATTTTTAGGACGATTTTTTATTTGTATTTTTTTATGTAAAAAATTTTAAAAAATATTTTAAAGGAAATATAAAATACTCATTGGACTTTTTCCGCAAATTGTGTTAAACTTTTATTTGTTATGGATATTCAAAAAGTTCGAGAGGAATAAAAAATTTATGAAAATTAATCGGAAAATAATTTTTGTTTCGTTGGCTGTAATTTTATTGGCGGCTATTTTTATTGGGAAATTTTCTTTTGAGAAAAAATCGAAATATGTCCCAAATGAAATTATTGCTTTGGTAGAACGTGGAATGAAAAATAAAGAAACTTCTCAGAAGTTTGAAAATTATATGAGCTTAAATTATTGGAAAGAATTTTTGCCTGAGGAAAACGGCAGATTTATTATCAGCGAAATTATTTCCAAAGTAAAATATAAAGACGACACTTTAAAAGATTGCACATCAGAAATTATAAGCTCGAGTATAAAAGATAATTCTGGCGAGCGTAAATTTTTTGACGGATATTCTTTGACTTATTACAAAGATAATATTTTTGTGGAAGAAATAATAATTAAAAAAAATATTAAAAAATATGGCTCGCCAATAATTTTATTGGAATCTTTAAAGTTCAAAGATATTGCAAACAAAATTTCTCCAAAAGTTATAGTAACAATTAGAAATGAGTCGAAAATTATTCGGCAGGCAAAATGTTCTGACGAAGAAAAATATTTGCAGGAGATTCAGCCATTGAATTCTGAAACATTAAAAGCTAAAAATCAGTGGATAGATATTCAGGTGGCATATTCTCAAGGCTTGATTGAGACATTGGGCGACGAAAAATATTTGGTGATTTACGGACAAGACAGATTTAGAAATTTATTTGCGAGAATATTTTTAATAGAAAAAAATAAAATAAAAGAAAAAGCTGCGGAAATTTTTGTTGATGGAATTTATGGGTCAAGTATAAAAATAAATTATAAAAAAGTTTCAAAATAAATTTTATAATAAAATAAAAAAGTTTTCTGCAAAAACTTTAATGAAGGCTTTGCCTCAGAAGCATCAGATAAATATAGTCGCAAATATTTTGCTACTTATTTATTCTAGCTCGTTCGCCTTCAAACTTCTTCTCTAAATATTTTCAAGTAAATAATCACAAGATAAATTTTAAAAAAAAATAAAATTAAATATATATATTTCAAAAAATTTTCGCTCTAAAAAAATTAGGGCGACTTTTTATTTGGAAATTTATTTCAAATTTTTAATCTAGATTTAATAAAAATTATGTAAAAATTTTTACGTAAAAATATCTTCCTTAAAAAATCAAAATAGAATTGAAATAAAATGTAATGTATGATAACATTTGTAAAAAGCGGAATTAATTTAATATTTCTAGTAAAATTAATTCACAAAAAAAATTTCAAAAGGAGAACAGTAGTATGAAAGTTTCGAAAAACGCAGTGGTAACTTTGGACTTTAAAGTTTACGATGTTGACACAAACGAAATTCTTGAGGACACAGAAGAGCTGGGACCTTTCAGATATATTCACGGCACAGAGGGATTCATAGATAAAATTGAGGAAGCAGTTGACGGCGAGGAAAAAGGATTTAATTGCTCGGTTGAAGTTTTTCCTGAGGAAGCTTACGGAGAATATGACGAGGATCTTGTTGAGGAAGTTGACCGAGAAGAATTTTCTGAGTTCGACGATATTTATGAAGGATTGGAATTTGAGGCGGACATGGACGACGGTTCTGTAATTGAATATGTGGTGAAAGAAATTGACGGCGACAAAATTACCATTGACGGAAATCATCCTTTCTCTGGAAAATGTTTGAAGTTTGAACTTACAGTTGCAGATGTACGACCTGCGACAAAAGAAGAATTGGAACATGGGCATCCACATTTCGATGGATTTCATGAGGAGGAATAATTATGAAAAAAATAGCGATTGGATCTGACCACGGAGGTTTTGAACTGAAAACTATTATCAAAAATTATTTGGAAAAAAAAGGCTACGAAGTTTTGGATTTTGGAACTGACAGCAAAGAGTCAACAGATTATCCAAAATATGCAAAACTTGTTGGTGAATCTATCCAGCAAAAAAAATCTGAGCTTGGAATTTTGGTTTGCGGAACTGGCATAGGAATTTCTATGGCGGCAAACAAAATGAAAAATATTCGTGCGGCACTTTGCACCAACACCACGATGGCAAAACTTACTCGTGAACATAATGATGCAAATGTTTTGGCACTGGGTGCAAGAATTATCGGTGATGTTTTGGCGTTGGAAATAGTTGAAACTTTTTTGACGGCTGAGTTTGAAGGTGGGCGACACAAACTACGAGTAGATATGCTTGAGGAGTGTGGTTGCTAATGGCGACTTTATTTACGAAAATTATCAATAGAGAAATTCCAGCTGAAATTATTTATGAGAACGAAAAAATTATTGTCATCAAAGATATTTATCCTCTGGCAAAAATTCATTTGCTAGTTATTCCAAAAAAAGAAATACCAACTCTCAACGATATAAAAGTTGAGGACAAAGATTTGCTTGGAGAAATATTTTTGGGAATAGCAGAGGTTGCAAAAAATCTTGGAATCGCAGAAGACGGTTACAGAATAATTGCCAATTGCAATAAATTTGGTGGACAAGAAGTTTTTCATTTGCATTTTCATCTTTTGGCTGGCGAACCTATTGGACCCATGAGGAGGTAAAATTTGAAAGCGAAAAATTTCAAGTTGGAATCACATCTTGGCGGAGAAGTTGAGCTAGAAAGTTTGCGTGGAAAAAATGTTGTGATATTTTTTTATCCGAAAGATAGCACACCTGGCTGAACTGTTGAAGCAAATGATTTTCAGGGAAAATTATCGGAGTTCGAAAAATTTAATACCGTGATACTTGGTATCAGCAAAGACACAATTGCTTCTCACAAAAAATTTGCCGAGAAGTATGGGCTAACTTTTCATCTTTTAAGTGATAAAGAAAAAGTTGCCTGCAATTTATTTGAAGTCATCAAACCAAAAACTCTTTACGGAAAACTTTTTGACGGAGTGGAGCGTTCAACTTTTATAATTGGAAAAACTGGTGAAATAATTCGTGAGTTTAGAAATTTAAAAGTTGCTGGTCACGTCGACGAAGTTTTGAAAGAGATAAAAATTTTGGAAAATTAGATTTAGAATATATATCAAAAAATCCAACGCGAAATATTTCACGTTGGATTTTTTTATGAACTTAATATTTTATATATTTATTTATTTTCTCTTTAAATATTTTTCTTTAAATATTTTTTTTATATTTTAAATTTTCTTTAAAGCTTTTTTATTGGCTCGCTCGAAAAATAAAAATATTGAACCTGCCAAACAAACTCCAGCCATTAAAAGATAAATATAATTTATTCCAAAAACTGTGGAAATTTTTCCTGAAATCCATTGCGTGAAAATTGAGCCGAAAGTTCCAGCCGCCAAAATTATTGTAACAGCAGTTGAGATAACTTTTTTTGAGACGATAGCTTTTGCGTGGTTGGACGCAACTCCATAATAAAGTCCCGACGAAATTCCCTGCAAGAAAAAAATCGAGGCAATGAAAGTTGGGATTGGAAGTAAATAAAAAAGTAGCCAACGAAACGAAAGCATGAGCCCAGAAATCAAAATCAAATTTTTGCTTCCAAATTTTTCAACAAGTTTACCAGCCAGTCTCATGATTGGAACTTCTGAAAGCGTCATGAGAAAAATTATCAAGCCGAGATATGCCGCCGAGCCACCAATATTTGAAAAATATTCTTTGAAAAATACGTTGTGAGTTATATTTGTGCCAGCGACCAAAATCGAAAACAAAGTGAAGAGCACAAAATTTTTGTTGTGAATTAATTCTTTCACGTCATTGATGTGAGCTTTTTCATGGTCTTTAATTTCTATATCTTCCAATTTTAAAATTATAATATTTGTGAAAATTGCCGCAATAAAAACCACAATCAAAAAACTGCTGTTGCCGAAGAGAGAAATAATTTTTCCTGAAACTAAAGAGCCAGTTGCAAAACCAACTGAACCCCAGAGCCGAATATTTCCAAAAGAAAATTTTGAGCTCACGGCGAGTCCGTCCATAAGTGGCATCATGACCGAGCACGACATATAAAAAATCGGATAAACCAAAAATGCTGTCACGGTATTCTGCACGAAAAAAAATAAAATTGCCACGAGTCCAATGATGGACATTGTAAAAAATAAAATATTTTTGTCTTTTCGAGTTTTGTCGGCTATCATTCCGAAAACTGGTTGCAAAACCATTCCGATAAGTGAGCCAATGGAAAAAATTAGTCCAGACGTCGAATTTGAAATTCCCATTTGCGTGAAAATTGCTATGAAATAAATTATTCCAGATCCGAAAGCAAAATAAAATCCAAAGTACAGCAAAATTAATCTCGACATTTTTTCTCCTAAATATTTTTTTGACCGCCGAATATAGTATATCACATTTAGTAAACTTCAAGTGAAATATTTTTTCGTTCAAAATTTTTGAGACGCAAAAGTTTTACCGTAAAATTTTAAATTTTAAGTAAATTTTATAGATAAAGACAAAATTTCATGTTTTCTGTTGGCTGGATACCCTACTTTATGGGCTTGAAAAAAGTCGACTCTCAAATAACGCCGTAAGCGAGTTTTTTATCTCTTAGGTGAACTTTCATCAGCAGAGAAATTTAAGATAGCCTTAAAATTGATTTTTTTTGTTGAGCTTTTATATAGGTTTTTTTCAAAGCTAAACGTTCCAACAACAATTTTAATTTGTGAACGCCCATTAAACAGGCTTTTTGGTTTTGTGGTTTCAGTCAAAATTTATGGAACTTGAAAAGGTTTGTAAAAGAAAAGAGTTGAGGAAAATTTGTTGATATTTAATCAATTTTGTAATATAATAATATTTAAGAATAATAAAATTATATATAAAAAGTTTTTTGGAGGAAAATTGGAAAAAAATTTAACGATATCTTATAGAATTATAAGTTTTTTTATTTTAATTGTTGTGTTACTAATGTTTTCATATATTTTCAATGGAAGTATTTTCCCTACAAAGATTGAAGATGTAGTGTTATACTCTTCTGCATTTATGATTTTAGTAATTGTTTTATTTGTTGAACATTATTTCGCAAAACCAAATGATGTTATTACTGCTTCGGTCTCACTTATTTTACTTTTGTTACCTTCAAAATCAGGATTAATAGAACTTGGTTCTTGGTATTGGGGATTATTATTTTATTCAATTTTGATGATGATATTATCTTTAGTTACATTGAATCTTTTTGTGAGACAATGGACTAATAGATTACAAAAAATTTCTGGTGTTATAAAATTTTTTGTGACAGAATATGGAAATGGAAAAACACAATTCTTCTTTCTATTCATAGTTGTTCTATTTTTTTATACTAATAAAAATAATTCCTCTCAATATATTTCTCTTTTTTTGATTGTGTCAATAGTTGCTATTTCTCTTTTGAAAATACTGAAAAATATTTTTAAATTTAAAAATAAAGTTTTAAAAATAAACGCTATTGGAGAAATTTTTGGAGTACAGTCAAAAAAAATATTTTTGGTAAAAATTTTTGAAGAAAGTACTTCAACAAAAATTTTCGATTTTGTAGAGTTTAAATATTCTGGTTCAGATGACGGGAATAAAAAATTAGGAATTGTTTTAGAAAAATATTTTTTAGATAAAGAGTTATGGATAAAAATTTTTGAAGTTCCACAAACATATTATCAGTTTAACGAAACTGTTGATAATAAAAAATTTGAGAAAAATCTAATCTATAAGTCAACCGTATTATCACAGGGATTTTTGGATAAATTTGTCGGATTAGTTTTTGAAAATTCTGATATTTCTTTAATAAAATTTATCTATAATTCTAAAATAATAATTGAAGAAGGCAGACTTTTAGAAGTTGAAATTAATGAAGAGAAAATTCTTTATCAAGTTATACAAGGTAAAACGAGTATAGAAAACCTTGAAAGAAAAAATGACATGGGTTATATTGTTGGAGAAGCTATACAAATTGGAATTTGGAAAACTAATGAAAATAAGTTTGAAAAATTTGGCTGGGTTCCAGAAATAAATTCCCCAATATTTTTAGCAAAAAATATTGAGCCAGTACAAATTAGAAATGGAGATTATATAATAGGACATCTTCCAAATACAAATTTCCCATTAATTCTAAATAAAGAATTAGCCATAACTCATCACACCGCAATACTTGGAGTTACAGGTTCTGGAAAATCTGTATTTTCAAGAGAACTTGTGAAAAAATTTTTAGAAGATGAAAATACCAAAATAATATGTGTTGATTTTACTTATGAGTGGAAAAAAGAATTTCAAACTATGAATATACAAAATATTTTGTCAGTAGAAAACGAGACAGCTATAAGAAATGATTTAGAAATAATTTGTAATACTCAAAATATTGTATATGCCCAAGAAAATGCTGCAATACTTTCTGCAAGAGAGAGAAATAAGGTCTTAATGGAAAATGTAATACATAATATTCTCAGTAGTGAAGATAAATTATATTTTTTTGAGTTGCCAGAAGTTTCTAATACTCAAGGTACATTTGAATATACAAAATTATTTTTTGATCATCTTTTTAAAAAAATTAGAGAGAATCATTTAAATGGTTCTAATGGAAACAAAAAAATTTGTATTGTTCTGGAAGAAGCACATACTATTATTCCAGAGAACAATTTTTCTGGTTCTAATGAAAAAATTTCAAAGCCTTTAGTAAATACAATCGCTCAAGTTGCTCTGCAAGGAAGAAAATATGGAGTAGGATTTTTGGTGATAGCTCAAAGAACAGCAAATGTTTCTAAAACAGTTTTGACTCAATGTAATACCATTATTTCTTTTCAGCAATTTGATGATACATCAGTAAACTTTCTTTCAAATTATTTTGGCGGATCTTATGCAAAAATTTTACCAAATTTAAAATCTCGACATGCCATAGCAGTTGGAAAAGCATTGAAATCAAATATTCCAATGGTGTTTAAAGTTCCAGACATTGATTTATAAAATTAATTTTTGACAAAAAAATGTAGGGCTCGTCACCTCTTAATGTTGCGAAGTTGTTTCCCTACTAAACGTTATATTGATTCTATCATATTTTCCGTATATGTGTCAAGAAATATAAATATTTAAAAGAAAATTCTAAAACTTTTCTCTAATTTATGCTAAAATATTCTCAACCAAAAAAATCTCAAGGAGAAAATTAAATGCCCATCCCAGAAAATTTTAAAAAAACTATGATTGAAATTTGCGACAAAAAAATTTCTCAAAAAGGTGAGACCGTTGGAATTTCTTTTTACGTGTTCTTTGAAAACAAAAATACAAATCCAGAATTATTATTACAAATTGCAACTTGGTGGATTTATGAAAATAAATTGGATCACTTTGAAAAAGCTGTAAAGATTAAAAGTTTGATTCTTTAGAATAAAAAAAATCCAGTAAGAAATTTATTGCTGGATTTTTTTATTAAATTTAAAATTTATTTTTCAACGTCTATAATTTCATCTAATTTTTCTAACATAAATTTGCGGGCATCACGAACACCTTTATTAAAAAAATTTTTTCCTAATTTGTTGGACACAAAATCCAATACTATTTCTGCCGCCAAATTTCCAATCTCTTCATCTCTCTCAGTTTTAAAAAAGAACTGTATTTCTCTAATCATCTCATCTTTTTCATGCTTATTAAATTCGTACATCATACCCCCACGCTATCAAAAAAAAATATTTGGCTAAATTTTTATACCCTTATAATCATAGCCTGCATCTTCTATAATTTTTTTTAGAATATTCTCATCTAATTTTTTCTTCAAAGTTAAATTTACTTCTTTACTTTCAAAACTTGCCTTCACATCAATCACGTCAGAATTTTTTCTAAATTCTTTTTCAACACGACTAGTACAGTGGGCACATGACATACCTTCCACATTCAAAATCATTTTAATATTTTCCATAATTTTTTTGGTCTCCTTTTTTGTATTCTCTTCTTCAAAAGTTAATTTAAAATTTAAGTCTAAAAGTCTTAGCCTCAAAGCATTTAGTACAACTGACACAGAACTAAAAGCCATTGCGAGACCTGCTATCATCGGATTTAATTTTATTCCTGCAACTGGAATTAAAAGTCCAGCAGCAATTGGAATTCCAATCACGTTATAAATAAATGCCCAGAAAAAATTTTGCTTTATAGTTCTAAAAGTTGCGTGACTAAGTTTTATCGCGCTGGCAAGTTTTTGTAAATCACCACTGATAATAATTATGTCGCCACTTTCAATTGCAATATCTGTACCAGTTCCAATTGCAATTCCGATATTCGCTTTCACAAGAGCAGGCGCGTCATTTATTCCGTCGCCAACCATTGCAACTATATTTCCAGCCTCTTGAAGTTTTTCAACCTCACGAGATTTATCTTCTGGTAAAACTTCAGCCACAACAAAATCTATTCCAACTTCTTTTGCAATTTTGTCAGCTGTTTTTTTGTTATCTCCAGTAATCATTCCAACTTTTATTCCAAGATTTTTTAGAGCTAAGATAGCTGACTTGCTAGATGGCTTAACAGTATCAGCAACTTCAATCGCACCAATAACTTTTTTGTCATAAACTGCCACGATTTTATTTTCATAGTTATCAGGAAAATTATAGCCAAGTTCTTTTATAAATTTTGGAGTCCCAACAATAATTTCTTTTGACTCTAGAGTTCCACGAATTCCTTTTCCAGAAATTGCAGAAAAATCATGGGCATCAAAAAGTTCTAAATTTTCTTCTTTAGCTTTTTGAATAATTGCTTCCGCTATTGGATGCTCAGAATTTTTTTCTATTGAGGCAACAAGCTGTAACAATTTTTTATTATCTATTTTTTCTGATCCATTATTGTCAGAAATATTATTAGTCAAAATTTCCGTAACTTTTATTTGACCTGATGTAACAGTACCAGTTTTGTCAAGCAAAATAACATTTACATTTTTTAAAATCTCAAGTGCGTCTCCACCTTTGATAAGAATTCCATTTTGAGCGCCGACTCCAGTCCCAACCATAATCGCAGTTGGAGTAGCCAGACCCATTGCACAAGGACAAGCTATAACAAGAACTGTAACCATGATATTAAAAATAAAAGCTCCTTCACGTCCAAGTACAAACCAAACTATACCTGAAATTATTGAAACTAAAATAACTGCTGGCACAAAATACAAAGAAATTTTGTCTGCCAAATTTGCAATGGGAGCTTTTCGTCCTTGAGCATCTTCTATTAGTTTTATAATTTGAGATAAAAAAGTATCTCCACCAACTTTTTCTACTAAAACTTCTAAGTATCCATTTTTATTTTGAGTTGCACCAATGACTTTATCCCCAATAGTTTTATCTACTGGAATACTTTCACCGGTCACCATGGATTCATCAATGGAAGAAAATCCTTTTGTAATTTTCCCATCAAGAGGAATTTTATCACCAGGCTTTATCGCTAAAATATCTCCGACTTGAACTTTTTCAACAGGAATTTTTTGCTGAGTTCCGTCTAAAATAATTGTAGCTTCCTTTGCTCCAAGTTTCATCAAGGATTCAATGGCTGATTTAGTTTTTTTGACACTCATTTTCTCAAAAGTTTTTCCAAGTAGAACCAGAGCAATAACAACACCAGCCGCCTCATAATAAATATTACTCAAATAAATTTTATCAGGATTTAAATTTATCAAAAATTCTGTAATAATTCCATAAATAATTGCAGCACCACTTCCAATAGCTACAAGAGAATTCATATTTGGATGACCGTTCAAAAGTGCAGGAATACCACTTATGAAAAAATCACGTCCATAATAAATTATTGGTAAAAGAAGTAAAAGCTGTACAAATGCAAAATTGCTGAGAGAGATTTCTGGGCTAATAAATTTTGGTAGTGGAAAAGAAACCATGTGCCCCATGCTCACATATAAAAGTAAAATCATAGAAAATATCGTTATGAAAATTTCTTTTCCAATCATAGATTCATTTTTCTTTTCTTCAGCCGCAGATTTTTTTTCAGAATTAAGAACAAGCTCATACCCAAGTGAGCCAACTTGATTTTTAATTTTTGTTATGTCAACATCGTCAGCACCATCAAAAGAAATTTTTTCAGTTGCCAAATTTACAGAAACATTTTTTAGGTAATCATTTTTCTTGATTTTGTTTTCTATCGTTGCAGAGCATGAAGCACAAGTCATGCCCTTTATTTCAAATACATAATTTTTCATACTGCCTCCTTACCGCTAATATATTTTAACACTAAATATTTACGAAGGCAATAAAAAAGACTGCCTAAAATTATTTCGAATTTTTTTGGACAGTCTTTAAATTTTATAATTTATTATATTTATATTTTTTAATATTAAGAAAAATTATTTTATTATATAATAATTTTATCAAAAATACAAGTTTGTAAGTCTAAACAATATGAAGTGATTTGCAAATAAAAAATTTTAGTTAATAAACTTTTGAAGTTAAGGAAAAATATTTGTTTGTCTCCTCAAAAGTCTTGCTTAAATTTTTGGCTAATTTATTTTTGATTTTATTTGAAGAGTTAAGGAGGATAAATGTTAAATTTTGATTTTAAAAATGCTACAGAAATAATTTTTGGAAAAAACACAGAAGAAAGAGTTGGAGAACTCATAAAAAAATATTGTGGAACAAAAGTTTTGATACACTACGGTGGTGAGAGTGCAAAAAAATCTGGACTATATGCAAAAGTTTTGAAAAAATTGGACAACGAAAAAATAGATTACTGCGAACTTGGTGGAGTAGTTCCAAACCCAAGATTATCTCTTGTTGAAACTGGGATAAAACTTTGTCGAAGGGAAGCTGTCAATTTTATTTTGGCTGTTGGTGGAGGAAGTGTAATTGATTCTGCAAAAGCAATTGCTGCTGGAGCAAAGTACGACCACATGGTTTGGGATTTTTTTGTGAAAGATGCTTGTCCAGAGTCTGCGATTCCTATTGGTGTCATTTTGACAATTCCTGCGGCTGGAAGTGAAAGCAGTGCAGGAACTGTAATTACAAACGAAGAAAATTTTTATAAGAGAGCATTTGGGTCAGAACATATTAGACCTGCATTTGCCATTATGAATCCTGAGCTAACTTATTCGTTGCCACCATATCAAACTGCCGCTGGAGTTATCGATATGATGATGCATATTTTTGAGAGATATTTCACAAATGAAAAGCATGTAGATTTTACTGACAGGCTTTGTGAGGGAGCTCTAAAAAGTATAATGCACAATGGTGAAAAAGTTTTAGAAAATCCAAGAGATTATAATTATCGTGCTGAAATTATGTGGGCTGGGACAATTGCTCATAACGATATTTTAGGAACTGGTCGAAGTGGTGATTGGGCAACTCACGATATTGAGCATGAACTTAGTGCAATTTATGATATTACTCATGGTGCTGGTCTTGCAATAATTTCTCCTGCATGGATGAAATATGTTTATAAGAATAATATAAGTAGATTTGTACAATTTGCAACGAGAGTTTTTGACGTGGATAATGATATTTCAAATCCAGACAAAGTAATATTAGAAGGAATTGCTCGTTTAGAAAAATTTATAAAAAAAATGGGGATGCCTGTGCGTCTTAGTGAAGCAAATATTTCTGCTGATAGATTTGATGAGATGGCAGAGAAAGCAGTTTTAAAAGGTCCAGTTGGAAACTTTATAAAACTTTTTAAAGATGACATCGTAAAAATTTATGAGCTTGCAAAATAATTTCTGGAGAAATTATAGTTAAATAAAAACTTGATTATAAAAAAATAAATATAAAAAAATCTGCTGACAAAATTTTGTTAGCAGATTTTTTATTTCAAAAACTTTTCTTTATATGAG
This sequence comes from Fusobacteriaceae bacterium, assembly GCA_051647385.1. GTDB lineage: Bacteria > Fusobacteriota > Fusobacteriia > Fusobacteriales > Fusobacteriaceae > JAGNZR01. The sequence goes on along the minus strand of JBOFDW010000138.1, from coordinate 14,839 downwards.
AAAATTTTTAATCTTCAAATATATATCCGTTATCAAGCAAAGATTTTTTCACAACTTCTTGATGAGCTTGATCTATACACTCAACTACTACCCGAACTTTTTTTATGTTTGCCATCATATTTCTTGAATACATACTCGGCGTTGCCATGAACAAAATATTTGCACAACTCTGCTTAAGATTTTCTAGTAATTTTTCCAGCTCACCAATTTTATCTGGCAATGTAACTTTGAATTCAAATCTTCGCCCAGAATTAAAAAGCCCTCTGTTAATTATTCTGTCCATAAGATTTATATCTATGTTTCCACCAGAAATTATTGCACAAATATTTTTGCCTTTCTCTTTTATTTTTCCAGCAAGTATTGCCGCAAGTGCGACAGCTCCAGCACCTTCAGCAACAGTTTTTCCATTTTCAATTGAAAATAAAATTGCGTTTGCTATTTCATCTTCTGACACAGTAATAACGTCGTCAACATTTTCTTTTATAAGTTTATAAGTCTGCACACCAGCTTTTCGAACAGCAATTCCGTCAGCAATTGTAGGCTTGGCTTTTATTTCAACTGGCATTCCAACTTTTAAAGCTTCTTCCATAGAAGGAACATTGTCTGTCTGAACTCCAATAACTTTTACTGAAGGTTTTTTAGACTTGATAGCTTTTGCAATTCCAGCAATCATTCCACCGCCACCAATTGGAATTAAAATTATATCAATATTTTCAAGTTGCTCCAAAATTTCTAGTCCTATTGTACCTTGACCAGAAATTACATCTGCATCATCAAATGGATGCAAAAAAACTAATCCAGTTTCTTTTTGTAATTCTTGAGCCTTTGCAAAAGCATCATCAAAAATTGCACCATGTAAAACTATTTCAGCTCCATAAGATTTTGTTGCAGAAATTTTTGGCAGTGGAGCAGATTCAGGCATAACTATTGTCGCCTTTATTCCAAAAAGTTCAGCACCAAGAGCAACTCCTTGTGCATGATTTCCTGCTGAAGCAGCAATAACACCTCTCTTTTTTTCTTCATCAGTTAAATTTAAAATTTTATTTAAAGCTCCTCTAAGTTTAAACGAGCCAGTTTTTTGTAAGTTCTCAAATTTCACATAAATATTATTTCCAGTCATTTTAGAAAGTATTGGAGCATCAAAAAGCGGAGTGTTTCTGATATACTTTCCAATTTTTTTTCGTGCCTCTTCTATGGACTCAAGCGTGACATCCTTCTCCATTATAATTCTCCTTCAAAAATTTTGATTTTATTTTTATCCTAATAATTTTATTATTGAAAATTTAATCCTAAAATATTACCTGTATATTTTATCACAAATAATTTTTTTCTGCATATAAAATATTATCTGTAAAATCTTTATTAAAATGTTTTTAATTTCAAATTTTTTAATTTTAAAATAAAAAATCCCCTACTAAACTATAAAAGTTTTTAGCAAGGGATTTAGTTTACCAACTCTCAGTAAAAATTTTACTCTTATCAATTCCATTAGCCAATAAATTATCAACAATAGAATTGCAAAAGTTTTTTGTTCCACAAACAAAAAATCCACAAAAATCTTTCCCATAAATGGTAATATCATCTTTTTCTATCCGACCAAACTTGTGAGGTAAAACTTCTTCACGCGTAATAAAAGTTTTTGAAATCATATTTATATCTTTTACATAATCTGAATTATTTATTGCCTCACATATCAGCCTATAAGAAGAGAGTAAAACACTATTTGGATTTTTATTGTGCGTCAATAAATTTATGAGAGGAGAGACTCCAACTCCTCCACCTATGCAACAAATTTTTTCATCCACTGGACAAAGATTTCTTCCGAAACTTGAAGCAAATATATTTGCACAAATAATATTTTCTCCCAATTCTAATTCTGCAAGAGCTTTTGTAAATGAACCAACTTTTTTTATAAAAAAAACTATCGTGTTATCATTAGTTTTCATTCCTATAGAAAATGATCGCTTTTTCTCTCCATCAATTGAAAGCATAGCATTCTTCCCATGCACATCCATATCAACAAGTTCCTGCGATGAAAATCCAAGCATCACAATATCATCACCGAAAAATTGTTTTTCCACTAATTTTAAATTCATCATAACCTCCTATAACTTCTCAGCTATTATAGGTCTCCTTAATATATTTGTCGATTGCTTGAGCCGCTTTTTTACCAGCACCCATTGCAAGAATAACTGTTGCCGCTCCGGACACATTATCCCCACCAGCAAAAACTCCTTTTTTAGAAGTTACACCAGAATCATCTGCGACAATACATTTCCATTTGTTTATTTCTAAATCTTTAGTTGTTCGAGAAATAAGAGGATTTGGAGACGTACCAATAGACATAATAACTGTATCAACATCCATAATAAATTCTGACCCTTCAATTTCTACAAAGTTTGCCCGACCTGATTCATCTTTTTCCCCAAGTTTTGTCTTGACACATTTCATGCCGACAACATTCCCTTTTTCATCACCCAATATTTCTTTTGGCAAAGTGAGGGCATCAAAAATTATTCCCTCTTCTTGTGCGTGATGGACTTCTTCAAGTCTTGCTGGAAATTCTGTAATACCACGACGGTAAACTATATGAGATTCAAAGCCCAATCTTTTTGCAGTACGAACTGCGTCCATTGCAACATTTCCACCACCAACAACGGCAACTTTACCATTAGTTTTTATAGGCGTGTCATAATGGTCTAAATATGCTTTCATTAAATTAACCCTAGTTAAAAATTCGTTGGCAGAAAATACACCATTTAAATTTTCACCAGGTATACCCATAAATTTTGGAAGACCTGCACCGCTACCAATAAATACAGCTTGAAATCCATCCTTCTCAAGAAGGTCATCCACGGATTTAGTCTGTCCAATTATAAAATTAGTTTTAAACTCTACACCCAATTTTTTTATGTTTTCAATTTCTCTGCTGACTATATCATGTTTAGGCAATCTAAACTCTGGTATTCCATAAGTCAGAACTCCACCGAGTTCATGGAGGGCTTCAAATACAGTAACATTATAACCTAACTTTGCAAGCTCTCCTGCAGCAGTAAGACCTGCTGGTCCACTTCCAATAACTGCTACTTTAAATTTGTTTTGAGAAATTTTTTCTTCATCTGAAAGAGGGTTATTCAAAATATAATCTCCCAAAAATTTTTCGAGTTTTCCAATAGAAACTGGTTCTCCTTTAATTCCAACAACACATTTTTCCTCACATTGCGTTTCTTGAGGACAAACTCTACCACAAACTGCAGGAAGAGCTGTATATTTTTTTATAGCTTTGGCAGCAGCAACCATATCCCCATTTTTTATTTGCTGAATAAATTCTGGTATATTTATGCTGACAGGACACCCTTCTATACAGTGTGCATTTTTACAGTTTAAGCAACGCGTTGATTCAGCAATTGCTTCTTGAAGAGAATAATTAAAAGTAACTTCTTCAAAATTTTTGGCACGTTCTTTTGGATTTTGCTCTTTAACTGGAACTCGTTTCATTCGGTCAACTTTAATTTCTTGTAAATCTTTTTCGTCTCCACAGCAATTACATTTTTTTGAATGATAAGTGTCTCCTTCAATTTTTTGTAGAAATTCTTTTCCTTCTTCTGTCTTAAAAACATTTTGTCGTTTCATTGCTTCATCAAAATTTACTTTATGCCCGTCAAATTCAGGACCATCGACACAAGCAAATTTTACTTTTTCGTCAATAGTTAAACGACAAGCTCCACACATTCCAGTACCGTCAATCATGAGAGGATTCATACTTACAGTGGTTTGAATATTATACTCTTTAGTTTTTAGTGCAACAAATTTCATCATAATCATAGGGCCTATTGCAACAACATGATCATAATGTTTTTCTTCATCTTTTATGAGCTTGTCTATTAGACCTGTAACCAGTCCATGAAATCCGTATGAACCATCATCAGTTGCTATGTATAAATTTTTTGCAACTGCTTTAAGTTTATCTTCCAAAATCAAAATGTTTTTTGACTTTGCACCAATAATTACATCTACATCTACGCCATTTTCTTTCATCCATTTTACTTGCGGGTAGACTGGGGCAGTTCCAACTCCACCACCTACAAATAAATATTTTTTATTTTTTAAATCTGATATATTATCATGTAAAAATTCGCTCTCTTGACCGAGAGGTCCTACTACATCTTTGAAAAAATCTCCTACTTCAAGATTCCCCATTTTTTTTGTGCTGTTTCCCAAAAGAAAGAAAACAATAGTCACTGTTCCTTGTTCAGAATCATAATCACAGATTGTCAAAGGTATTCTTTCTCCAGTCTCGTCGATTTTTACAATTAAAAATTGTCCTGGTTTTGCACTTCTAGCTAGATCTTGTGCCTTAATATCCATAAGACAAATATTCTCACTTAGCCATTCTTTTTTTACAATTTTGAACATAGTTGGTCTCCTTTATAGCTATTTTTACTAATAATATGATATCTAAAAAGCTTAATAAAGTCAAACAAATATTTTTTGACTTGTTATTTTATATCTAATGTCCTATACTAATATTAAAGAATTGAAATTAAAAAAAGGAGGCAGTGATAAATTCATGAAAATACCTAATCATATTGATATAGCTAATTTACCAACGCCAATTGAAAAAGCAAATAATTTTTCTAAAGGATATAATGTAAACCTTTATATAAAAAGAGATGATTACACAGGAAGTGAAATATCTGGGAACAAAGTTCGTAAGCTAGAATTTTGTTTGAAAGAAGCACTTGATCAAGGATGTTATACACTTATAACTTGTGGAGGAATTCAGTCTAATCATGCAAGAGCCACTGCAGCAGTTGCAGCAAGGTATAATTTAAAATCACATTTGGTTTTAAGAACAAATGAAATTCCAAAAATTCGTGGAAATTATTTTATTGATAAACTTTTGGGAGCAAAAATAAGTTTTATAACAAAGGAAGAATATTCAAGTAGTAGAGATAAAATTATGGCTGGGATAAAAATTGACCTAGAAAAATCTGGTCAAAAATCTTATATAATTCCAGAAGGAGCTAGCAATGGTATAGGAACTTTTGGCTATTATAAATGCTACGAAGAAATTTTAGAACAAGAAAAAAAACTTGGTATTTCTTTTGATACTATAGTTGTTCCTGTTGGTTCAGGTGGCACATATGCTGGACTTGCACTTGCAAATAAACTTTTAAATGGAAACAAAAAAATTGTTGGTGTAAATGTTTGTGACAGTGCAGAATATTTTAAAAAAGTTATTTCAGATATATTAGATGAAAGTATAGTATATTTAAAAGCTTTAAATAAAGAAGATATAAGTTTGGATTTTGGTGAAGAAGATATAAAAATAATAGACGGATATGTTGGAAAGGGGTACGCCTTATCTTCAGAAAGAGACTTGGTTTTTCTGCGTAATTTTGCTCAGTCAGAAGGAATTGTTTTAGATCCTGTCTACACTCAAAAAGCTATGCTAGGTCTTGCATATGAAATCCGAAATTCGAATAACCCCATATTGAAATATTCAAAAAATATTTTGTTCATTCATACAGGTGGAATTTTTGGTTTGTTTCCAAAAGAAAATGAGTTCATATTTTAGCATTTTTTCAAAGCTAGAAATTTTTTTCATTTACTTTATTATTTTATGTAGTATAATATACTAGTAAATCACACAAGGAGAAAATGTGATAGAAAAAATTAACAAAAGAATAAAAATTATTTCAGGTCATTATGGTAGTGGCAAAACAGAATTTGCAGTGAATTTTGCACTGAAATTATCTGGTGAAGGTAAAAAAGTAGCAATAGCTGACCTTGATATAGTTAATCCATATTTCAGAACCCGTGAGTGTGAAGAACTTTTTTATAAGAATAAAATAGAAGTCTTGGGATATATTTTGAAAGGTGATAGTTCAGATTTGCCAGCTGTATCTGGAAATGTATCAAAACCTTTTTATGATAAATCAATAGAAGAATATATTATAGACCTTGGTGGAGACAGTTCTGGATCAAAAGCATTTGCAAGTTTTAGAACTAATTTAAATCCTGATGAATGCGACTTGTTTTTTCTTGTAAATGCAAATAGACCAGAGACTTCAAATTTAGTTAATACATTAAATCATCTTCAAACTATTGAGGGAACTCTTAACTTGCGTGTAACAAAACTTGTTAATAGCACACATCTTCTTTGGGATACAACTGAAGAAGATCTTTTCCGTGGTAATAACTTGACAATAGAAATTTCTGAAAAGTTAGGATTGCCAATAGAGTATACTATTTGTAATGAAAAATTACTTGCGTCTCTTTCAGAGGATATAAAAGAAAAATTGGCTGGAGAATTATTTCCTGTCAAAATGATTATGAGAAAAAAATGGATGTAAATATTTTAAGGAGGAAATAATGGCAAAAGGTAATGTGACCTTTGCAACAGAGCGTTGTAAGGGATGCGGGTTATGTACTAGTGCGTGTCCTGTGAAAATTGTTTTTTTAGATACTAGTAAAATTAATGGTAAAGGTTATAATCCAGCAACAGTAGTCGAAATGGATAAGTGCATCGGTTGTGCAAATTGTGCCATGATGTGTCCAGACTATGTTATTACGGTGGAGAGAGAATAAAAGGAGGAAATATTTGTGGCAAAAGTTTTAATGAAAGGAAACGAGGCAATGGGTAAAGCTGCAATATTTGCAGGATGTAAATGTTTTTTTGGTTACCCTATAACACCTCAAAATGAAATTCCTGAATATATGTCAAGAGCACTCCCAGAAGTTGGTGGCTCATTTGTGCAAGCAGAATCAGAAATAGCAGCAATAAATATGCTTTATGGTGCATCTGGTGGCGGAGTACGTTGTCTCACATCGTCATCTTCACCTGGAATTGCACTTAAACAAGAAGGAATAAGTTATATGGCAGGAGCTGAACTTCCTGGAGTTATAATAAATATGATGAGAGGTGGTCCAGGTCTTGGAGGAATTCAACCTGCACAATCAGATTATAATATGTGCGTAAAAGGTGGGGGTAATGGAGATTACCATTGCGTAGTGTTAGCACCAGCTTCAATACAAGAAGCAGTTGAAATTACTTTTGAAGCTTTTGATATTGCTGATCAATACAGAAATCCTGTAATAATTTTAGGGGATGGAGTTATTGGTCAAATGATGGAGCCAGTTAGTTTTGATAATCTAACTAAGCGAGAAATAAAAGAAAAAACTTGGGCGACAACAGGTACTAAAGAAAAAAGAAAGCCAAATGTTATTAATTCTCTTATGTTAAATACGCAAGAGCTTGAAGACCATAATATAGCATTATTTAAAAAATATGCTGAAATAGAAAAAAATGAACAAAAATCTGAACTATATAAAACTGAAGATGCAGATTTAATAATGGTAGCTTATGGTACAACTTCAAGAATTTGTAAAAATGCAATAGACTCTCTACGTGAAAAAGGGATTAAAGCAGGACTCTTTAGACCTATATCTTTATATCCTTTTCCAGAAAAAACTTTGGACTCTTTGAAAGAAGGAAAAAAACTTTTGGTAGTAGAAATGAGTATGGGTCAAATGTTAAATGACGTAAAACTATATTCGAAATGCCGTCATGAAATTCATTTTTACGGAAGAACTGGTGGAGTTATTCCAACTTCTGAAGAAGTTTATGATAAAGCACTTCAAATTTTAGGAGGTGAATAATTTTGGTAGTTTTTGAAAAAACAAAAGCACTAACAAATGTTGAAAGTCATTATTGTCCAGGATGTACTCATGGAATTATTCACAGACTTGTCGGTGAAGTTCTTGAAGAACTTGGAGTAATAGGTGACACAATAGGAATAGCACCAGTTGGATGTGCTGTGCTAGCTTATGAATATTTCAATATTGATATGCAAGAAGCTGCTCACGGAAGGGCACCAGCTGTTGCAACTGGTCTTAAGAGAGCTCTAAAAGACAAAGTAGTATTTACGTATCAGGGTGACGGAGATTTAGCTTCAATTGGCATGGGAGAAATAATGCATGCTGCGGCACGAGGAGAAAAAATCACGACAATCTTCGTTAATAATGCAATTTATGGAATGACTGGTGGACAGATGGCACCTACAACATTGGTTGGTCAAAAATCTACGACATCTGTTGAAGGAAGAAAATTTGAAACTTGCGGAGCCCCAATTCGTATGGCAGAAATTTTGGCTACTCTTGATGGTACTACATTTGTAGAAAGAACTTCTGTCCACGATCCTGCTTCAATAAGAAAAACAAAAATGGCTATAAAAAAAGCTTTTGAAAATCAGATTAATGGTACAGGATTTTCCATAGTAGAAATTTTATCGACTTGCCCAACAAATTGGGGAATATCTCCAGTTGATTCTTTAAAGTGGGTTGTAGACAATATGATTCCTTATTATCCTCTGGGTAATAAAAAAGAGGTGAAGCAATAAAATGACTGAAAAAATTATTTGTGCTGGATTTGGTGGACAAGGTATTTTGTCTCTAGGTATGTTAATATCTTATGCTGGAATGATAGAAAATAGAGAAGTTTCTTGGTGTCCATCTTATGGAGCAGAGATGAGAGGTGGAACAGCAAATTGTTCTGTAATAGTTTCTGATTCTTTAATAGGTTCGCCAGTTGTATCAAATGATGCAAATACTGTTATCGCCATGAGCTTGCCGTCTTTGACTAAATTTGAATCTTCAGTTAAACCAGGAGGAAAACTTTTTATAAACTCATCCCTTATATCTGAAAAATCTACAAGAACTGATATAGAAGTTTATTATATACCAGCAAATGAACTAGCTCTTGAACTCGGAAATTTAAAAATAGCTAATATGGTAATGCTTGGAGCAGTTCTTAAGAAAGATCCGTTGCTAAAAGTTGAATCTATAGTCGAAGCTTTTCCAAAAGTTTTTGGAGAATCAAAGGCTAAACTTATTCCTATCAATCAAGAAGCTATAAAAAAAGGACAAAATTTTTTGAATTAATAAAATAAAAATCGTTAAGAGTGAGTATAGTTAGAAATATTCATTTTTTGAGACTTGCAACTTGCTGCACGCTGGAATAAAAAAAAAATATTTCCAAAAAAATTTGTAAAACTTAGACTTTTTTTCAAAAAATGCTTGCAATTTTTTATTTTTGTGCTATACTAAAGGTGTGTGTTAGTTTTACAAAACAAAAAATGGAGGTATTCAAATGACAAAAAAAGAGTTTGTTGACAAATTCGCAGGAAAAGCAAAGATTACTAAAAAGGACGCTGAAGCAACGGTTTCTTTATTTTTAGAAACTGTAGAGAGTTCTCTTGCATCAGGAGAAACTGTTTCTTTCGTAGGATGGGGGAAATGGGAAGTTGTAAGAAGAGAGGCTAGAGAAGTAAGAAACCCTCAAACAGGTGCTAAAATGAAGGTTCCTGCTAAAAAAGTTGCTAAGTTCAGAGTAGGTAAATCTCTTGAGACTGCAGTTGCAACAGGTAAAGTAGCTGCTAAAGCTGCTCCAAAAGCAAAAGCTAAAGTTGCTCCAAAAAAGAAAAAATAATTAAAAAAATTATTTAAGAAGAAATCAGAAGAGGTGGCATAATGGCTACCTCTTTTAATTTACAAAAATTTCAAAAAAATTTGTGTAAACACTTTTCAGTATCAACACCAAATATTATAGAACATACTTTTTAGAACCAATATCAAGTATTATAGAGCAAAAAAATGGTGTTAATAATTTTCAGCAACACCAAAAATATTATATAACTAAAAATTATTGTTTCGAATGTTTTGCATTATAAATTATGAATTATAAATATTATACAACCAAAATTATTTGCTAATATTTTAAGTTGAATTTTTATTCATGATATATTTTTTATTGAGAAATTTATTTTAGATTAAATTAAATTTTTATATTGACTTATTTTTTCTTCTGATTTATTTTCATTTAAGTTAGCTACATTTTAATATGAGGAAAATTTGTGCTATAATATTTTTAAGAGCAAAATATTATAATGGATATTAATAAGGAGGAAAATAAGATGAGGCTTTTTAATGTAATTGATAGAGGTGAAATAAAAATTGTTGGGATAAAAGGTTCGTTCAAAATTGAAAATGGTTCTGTTGAAATTCCAAAACTTTGGAAGAATTTTTTTGATAGAATAAATGAGATAAAAAATTTTGCTGATGACAGATGCTATGGAGTAGCAACAAAAATTGGAGAAGATTTTTATGAGGAAATTGTTGGGCGTGAAGTAAAAAGTTTGGAGGAAGTACCAGCAGGAATGGAGACAATAATTTTGAAGCCAAATAAATATTTGGTGTTTACTCATACGGGTAAGCTTGTAAAACCGAACGGAGAATCTTTGGTCAAAGAAACTTACGATAATTTATACTCAAAGATAATTCCAAACTCTGGATTTATGCTCGCAGATAATTTTAATTTTGAATGTTATGATTATAGATTTAAACATGACGATGATTTTTCTATGTTTGATATTTATGTACCAATAAAATAGTACCTAAATATTTATATATAATATAGTAAGAGAATTAAAATTTTGTATGAAAATTAATTTTAAACTTTTTAAATATTTTTGTAGGGTTCTATTAAGAAAAAATAAAATTATAAAACTTTTTAAAAAACTTTTAAACTTTTTAAAACTTTCTTAAGTCTAAATGTTGTTACGAAATATGTTTCCAAAAGAAATGTATTTTGTTTCATATAAAATTCTCCCCAAGAAATTTATAAGAAGAGCCTGTGAAGAAATTCATGGGCTTTTCTTCTTTTTGAAAAAAAATATTCTATAAAATAATTTATAAAATATTGGCTGATAAAAATTTTTGTCACGAATAAAATTTGGAGCAAAAAATATTCGGGTGATGATTTATTATAAAATTTTTCATTGTGTTATAAGAAAATTTAATTTGAAATAATTATAATTACATGATAAAATTTATCTTGTGAAATCTTTAGTATATTTTAATTTGCAAAAGGAGTGAGAAACTAAAAGATGAAAAAATTTGGAGTTAGAGGCGGGGTACATCCTAATGACAACAAAAGTCTGACGGAAAATAAGCGAACAGAAAAAATTCCTCTACCAAAAATGTTGTATGTTCCTGTGTTGCAACATATAGGCGCACCACTTGAGCCTACTGTAAAAATAGGCGACAGAGTTTTGAAGGGTCAAAAAATTGCTGATTCACAAGCAGGGATGAGTGCACCTATTCATTCTCCAACTAGTGGAACAGTAAAAAAAATAGATATATATGATTTTCCTTTGATGGGAAAAGTTAATACAATTTTTATAGAGCCAGATAACGAAGAAAAATGGTGCGAACTTTTTCCAGTAACAAATTGGGAGAGCTCGACTAAATCAGATTTACTTGCAAAAGTTCGTGAGTGTGGAATTGTTGGAATAGGTGGGGCAACTTTTCCAACGCATATAAAACTTTCTCCTCCTGCTGATGTGAAAATTGATACACTTTTGCTTAATGCTGCTGAGTGTGAGCCATACTTAAATTCTGACAACAGACTTATCATAGAAGATTCAAAAAAAATTATTGATGGAATAAAAATACTCAAAAAAATATTGGGAGTAGAAAAAGCAGTTATAGGAATAGAAGATAACAAAAAAGAAGCAATAAAAGTTTTGACTGATGCCATTGTTGGGACAGGAATAGAAATAAAAATTTTGCATACACTTTATCCACAAGGTGGAGAGAAACAATTAATCAAGGCTGTGCTCGGACGTGAAGTTCCATCTGGAAAATTACCGTCGGCTGTTGGAGTCGTTGTACAAAATACTGGAACAGCTGCTGCGATTTCTTCTGCAATACTCGAGGGCAAACCTATTCTTGAAAAAATAGTTACTGTTTCTGGTGGAGCGATAAAAGAACCAAAAAATTTATTGGCTCTTATAGGAACTCCAATCATAGAACTTTTAGAATTTTGCGGAGTGGAAAAAGAAAAGATAGACAAGCTCGTGATGGGCGGACCTATGATGGGAATGGCTCAATATACTTTTGATGTGCCAGTGATAAAAGGTACGTCAGGAATTTTGGCTCTGACAAAAAAAGAGACCAACACTTGTCCTCCTGCGCCATGTATAGGATGTGGAAAATGTGTAGATGTCTGTCCGATGGGACTTTTGCCAGTTATGTACGCAAGACTTGGCGAAGGTAAACTTTGGGAGGACTTCAAAAAATATAATATCATGGACTGTATCGAATGTGGTTCGTGTGCATATATTTGTCCGTCAAACAGACCGCTCACTGAGGCAATAAAAATTGGCAAGATGAAAGTTCGAGCTATGATGACTGCTACAAAATAATTTCGAGAATTTTATTATGAGATAAAAAATATAAATAAATATATATTTATTTATGGAAAAAATTAAAAAAAAATTAGAGAATATAAAATACAAAATATAATACGGAGGGAAAAATAGTGTTTAGAATGGGACCTTCTCCGCATATAAGAACGCCAGAAACGGTTAGTAAAGTTATGCGAGATGTAATTATCGCTTTGTTACCAATTTTTGGAGCGTCAATTTATTTTTTTGGAATTAGAGCAATTATTTTAGTTGGAGTTTCTGTGCTGGCTTGTGTGGTGACAGAAATTATTGCTGCAAGAATTTTAAAGCAGACTCCTACAATAAATGACGGCAGTGCAATAATAACAGGAATACTTTTTGCTTTTGTTGTGCCAGCTGATATGAATTTAATTTATGTTGCCATAGGTGCGGTAGTTTCCATCGCTCTTGGTAAAATGATTTTCGGTGGACTTGGTCACAATATTTTTAACCCAGCACTTGTGGGTCGAGCTTTTGTTCAAGGATCTTGGCCAGCTGCCATAACAACTTTTACATATGACGGAAAAGCTGGAGCAACTCTTCTCAACAGCATGAAGTACGGAAATTTTTTCGACGGAGTTGGTGGAGCAACCGCAACTTTGATTGGAAAAGAAAATCCTTACTTTGAATCTTTCATTGGAAATATGGGAGGATGTTTGGGTGAAACTTCTGCTCTAGCAATACTTCTTGGTGGAATTTATCTTATCATAAGAAAACAAATCGACTGGAAAGTTCCAACGATAACTATTTTGACAGTTTTTTTAATATCATATATTATGGGAGCAGAGCCAACACTTAGCGTTTTGTCAGGTGGACTTTTCTTAGGGGCATTTTTTATGGCAACTGATATGACGACGACTCCTTTCACTTCAAAGGGACGAATGATTTTTGCATTTTTCTTGGGAATATTAATCGCCATGATAAGACTAAAAGGCGGATATCCAGAAGGGACAGCTTATGCAATACTTATAATGAACGGATTTGTTCCTCTCATCAACAAATATATTATACCTAAAAAGTTTGGGGCGGTGAAGGAATAATGTTTAAGAATCGTTACGTGAATTATGGGATTGTATTACTTTTGATAGCTTTTATTTCTGCTCTAATTTTGGCGAAGATAAATAATATGACTTCTCCTATCATAGCAGAAAATACTAGAAGAACTATTGAGCAAGCAAGAAAAAAAGTTTCACCTCTTGCAAAAACATTTGATGAAGCAAATAAAATAAATAAAAAGAATATAGATTTCATTCCTGTGAAAGATGAGAGCAATAAACTTATAGGATATGTTGTTTCATCTTCTGAAGTTGGATACGCAGGTCCAGTATATTTTGTGGTTGGATTTGATTTGAACGGAAAAATAACTGGGCTGGATATCGTAGCTCATAACGAGACTCCCGGTCTTGGAGCAAAAGTAATACAAGATAGCTGGAAAAAATTGTGGATAGGAAGAGACAACACGTATGAGTTCGACAAAACTGTCGACGCATTTGCAGGAGCAACAATTACTCCCAATGCAGTTTATCTTGGCGTGATGAATGTTTTGGATATTTATGAAGCAGAGGTGAAAAAATAATGGCGAATGAATCATCATCTTATGGAAAAACATTAATTGCAGGAATTATAAAAGACAACCCAACATTTGTACTCATGCTTGGACTTTGCCCAACACTTGGAACAACAAATTCTGCGGTTAACGGAATGTCAATGGGTCTTGCGACACTTGTAGTTCTTGCTCTGTCAAATTTATTGATATCCGCTTTCAGAAAAGTTATACCAGACAAAGTTCGGATACCAGCCTACATAATGATAATCGCAACTTTGGTTACAACGGTGCAACTTCTTATGCAAGCTTATTTGCCAGAAATTTATTCTGTGCTTGGAATATTTATTCCTCTTATAGTTGTAAACTGTATCGTGCTTGGTCGAGCTGAAAGTTTTGCGTCAAAAAATGGCGTGGGTCTTTCTGTCTTTGACGGAATTGGTTCTGGACTTGGGTTCACTTTATCGCTGACACTTATTGGAGCAGTGAGAGAAGTTTTGGGTAACGGAACTTTCTTTAATATTTCTTTTGTGCCAGCAAATTATACCCCAGCTCTAATATTTATTTTAGCACCCGGTGCATTTATAACTATTGGATGTCTCATGGGATATATGAATCACGTCAAAGCAAAAAGGGAGGCAAAATAAATAAATGGATTTTAGCAAAATTTTAATGATAATTGTTGGATCAATATTTATAAATAATTATGTCTTTGCAAAATTTTTGGGACTTTGTCCTTTCATGGGTGTCTCAAAAAAAATTGACTCGTCTCTTGGGATGGGAATGGCAGTAACTTTTGTTATTACGCTTGCCTCTGCTGTGACATGGCTATTCAATACTTTTTTACTCGAGCCAAATGGTTTCGCGTATCTTCAAACTATTTCGTTCATATTAATTATAGCTGGGCTTGTTCAGTTCGTTGAGATGGCTATCCAAAAAACTTCCCCTGGACTTTATAGTTCACTTGGAGTTTTCTTGCCTCTTATCACAACAAATTGTTGCGTGC
>JBOFDW010000137.1:0-1973 GCA_051647385.1 Fusobacteriaceae bacterium | reverse complement strand
TTTTGTCTAATTCTTCTGCAAGTTTTTTAAGTGCAATAGCTCTGTGACTTATTTCTTTCTTTTTCTCTGGCATCTCAGCCAAAGTTTTTCCATATTTTGGAATATAAAAATACGGGTCATATCCAAAACCGTTTTCTCCATGACTTTCACTAATTATTTCTCCGTCTATTTCTCCACTAAAAGAAAAAGTTTCACCATAAGGTTTTGCTAGAGTTATTACACAAACAAATTTTGCTTGTCTATTTTCTTTACCTTCCATTACTCGAACTAATTTTTCATTATTTTTTTTGTCATTACTTTGCTCGCTATTTTCACTGGCAAATCTTGCCGAGTAAATTCCTGGTGCTCCATTCAGAGCATCAACACAAAGTCCAGAATCGTCAGCTATCGTTATCATCTCTAAAAAATTCGAAATTTCTTTCGCTTTCTTTTCAGAATTTTCTTTGAATGTTAATCCATCCTCTATAACTTCAGGAATTTTTATTCCATCATTTATAGATAAAATTTCTATATTCTTTTCCTGAAACTGCGACAAAATTTCTTGTATCTCAGATATTTTTTTCTTATTTGATGTTGCAAGAAAGATTTTTATTTTAGACATTCATACACCCGCACAAATTTATTCTGCTAAAACTTTATTTTGAATTTCAATTATATCTTTAATTCCTTTTTCTGCTAAATCCAACAGTAAGTTCAATTCTTTACGAGAATACGTAGCCTCTTCTCCAGTGCCTTGAACTTCTATAAATTCTAGTTTCTCATTCATAACTATATTCATATCAACTGCAGCAACAGAATCTTCAGAATAATCTAAGTCTAAAATTGGCTCTCCTTCAAAAATACCAACGCTAATTGCCGCAACGTTTCCAAGTATAGGATTTTCCTTCAATAGTTCTTCTCTCATTAATTTTCTCATGGCAAGAACCAGCGCAATATAACTTCCTGTAATAGAAGTTGTTCTTGTTCCTCCATCTGCCTGAATAACATCACAATCTATTGTGACCGTTCGTTCCCCAAGTTTCTCCAAATTTATTGAACTACGAAGTGCCCGTCCAATTAGTCTTTGTATCTCCATCGTTCGACCACCAAGTTTCCCCTTAGTCGATTCTCTTTGATTTCTTTCGCCTGTTGCACGTGGTATCATAGAATATTCAGCCGTGACCCACCCTTTGTTTTGTCCCTTCAAAAATGGTGGAACTTTTTCACTCACTGTTGCTGTACATATAACTTTTGTGTGTCCACACTCTATGAGAACAGAACCTTCAGCATGTATATTAAAATCTTTAGTTATTTTTATTTCTCTCAAAACATCTGTGGCTCTTCCATTAATTCTCATATATGCTAACTCCTTCTGAAATTATCTCACTAATCTTTTCATCTTATAAATCTTGAAAATCTTTTTCTTTTGATACATGAAACTGGATGTCATAAAGTTTCTTATAAATTCCGTTGCTATTTTTTATTAGCTCAGCGTGAGTGCCTACCTCTTTTATATTTCCATCCTCAAGCACAACTATTTTATCGGCACCAACAATAGTCGAAAGTCTGTGAGCAATAACAAAAGTTGTTCTGTTCTCCATTAGTTTATCTAATGCAGCTTGTACAAGTCTCTCGGACTCAGTGTCAAGAGCTGAAGTTGCCTCATCAAGAATCATTATCTGAGGATTTTGAATTAAAGTTCTTGCTATTGCAATCCTTTGCTTCTGACCTCCAGAAAGCAAAACTCCTCTCTCCCCAACTTCTGTATCAAAACCTTTTGGTAAATCTTTTATGAATTCGTAAGCATTCGCCATCTTTGCCGCTTCAATAATTTTATCTTGTGAAATATTTTCTTTTGCAAAACAAATATTATCTGCTATTGTCCCACTAAATAAAAATGTTTCTTGCGGAACTATTCCTAAAAAATTTCTGTACTCAGTTAGAGAATAATTTTTTATATCTATTTCATTTATTTTTATAGCGCCAGATGTTAC
>JBOFDW010000136.1:0-8591 GCA_051647385.1 Fusobacteriaceae bacterium | reverse complement strand
TAATTTTTTGCTTGAGATTCACCTGAAACATAAATTCCAGTACCAGAAGCTAATTTAATTTTTATCTGTCCATGATTTTCTATTTCAGATTTATCTATTCCATAAATTCCATAACCTGAATCTACATAAATATCTCCGTAATTATAAAATTTACCTGTGCTTGAAATGTAACTTCCATAACCTGCACCAGAATTTATCGTTCCATAATTTTTTGCTGTTCCTTCTTTTACATTAATTCCTGTTCCTAATAAATCTATATTTATTATTCCTGTACTTTCATTTACAAAAAGTCCAGAACTATTTTCTACACTTACTCCTTTTCCTGTTTCAACATAAATATTTCCATAATTTTTTGCTTGGGCTCCACCTGAAACATGAATTCCTGTACCTGATATAATTTCTACCTTTCCAAAATTTATCGCCAAAGAATCTTTTCCTGTTACACACATTCCGATTCCATTATTTGAACCAACATTTATAAGTCCATCATTTTCATTTGATATTTTTGCTCCAGAGTCAGCATCAATCCCACAACCTTTCTGTACTGATATTAAATTGTTATTATAAAAAGTGTTTTCAGTTTCAGAAACTTTTACCCCGATTCCACCCAAAATATTTATAGCACCATAATTTTTGAAAAGAGCACCTTCCGAAATATAAACTCCTACTCCAGAATTGGTCACATCTATTTTTCCATAATTTATAACATTAGATTTATTTCCAATAGCTTTTATCCCAGTTCCATCATAAACATAAATTTCACCAGTATTTTCTACAAAAGAGTTTTGAGATAAAATTCCAGTTCCACCTATGTTATTAACTTTTATTTTTCCTTTATTATAAAAAGAAGAATCTTCTCCTCCGCGAACTCCAATTCCATTTTCAACAGTTATTAATCCATTGCCCATATTATAACCAAGTGCATTTGTCGGACTTAAATTTATTGAGGTTGTCGTTCCACCCATAAGATCTATTCCAATTCCATCGTTTGCATTAATTATAGAATAATTAATAGCCGTTCCACCTACATAAACAAGAATACCTATTGTGGTAGTCGTTCCAACTTTATTTGTAATTGAAGCATAATTCCTAAGTATTTTTTCTTTTGGAACTTGAAATCCAATACCACTCTCAACAAGCTTGTCTTCAATTATAATTTTAGGGTTTAAAAATATTTCAGCTCCTAAAGAATCTTTGTTCTTGGTACATGCAACAAAAAACAAAACTGCAAATAAAACTAAACCTCCAATAATTTTTTTCATTTTCTCTCCTCAAGTAATTTTTTGTTTTATCGATAAGTATCAAGTATATATAATTTAATTT
The DNA here is from genome assembly GCA_051647385.1 of Fusobacteriaceae bacterium. GTDB lineage: Bacteria > Fusobacteriota > Fusobacteriia > Fusobacteriales > Fusobacteriaceae > JAGNZR01. The sequence continues at coordinate 7,268 of JBOFDW010000136.1, read as the reverse complement.
CATTTTATAATTTAACTTATATAAGTGTTTTTTTTATTTTATTATATTTAATTTATTTCTTATCAATATTTTTGATTAGAAAAACTTCTATGCAAATTCAGAGCGTCTAAATCAAAGTTTTTAAAAACCCCAAATGAAAATTTGTAACCTAGTTCCAAAGTAATTCTTGAATAAGAGTGATATACAGTTGTTGACTCTCTTGAATAATCAGCCCCTGTAATTTTGTATGCAATTTCTACAACAAAATTTTTAACCTCTACTCCAGCACCTACACCAAAATAAATCCCATTGCTAAAACTTGCATCTTTATATAAAGTAGAATTTTCTTCAGAATTTTTACCGTTCTCCATTGCATTATTAACAAGTTTGTTAATGGAATATCCTATATCTAAAATGCCATACGGTTCCCAATCTGAAAAATTTCCAAAATAATATTTGTTCGCCATATATATTGGTATAGAATTATAACTTGGCAAAGCAATTGTGTCCGATGTTGAATCATATTTTACTTCAGCATGCTTTGAATTAATATTGTAACCAACACCAATTCCTACTTCATAATTTCCAATAAAATTATAAGTCCACTCTACTCCAAATTCAAATCCGCTACCTGCGGTATCACCAATAACTTTTTGATTAACCATTGTATTATAATCAGAATAATTTCCCAAAAGTTGAACTCCTACTTTTGGATAAATATTATACTTGCCAGTTTTTCCTTGAGCAATTGTAACAGCAGACAATAAAATTATCCCCATTAAAATTTTTTTCATTATAAATTTATCTCCTCTAAAAAATTTTTGTTTTACCAAAAAACATTTATACTAAGTAAGTATATCATATTTTCAAAATATTTCCTAGTAAAAAACTCACTTTTTTGTTTTCAATGATTTTATTTTAATTTTTTTAAATTATTTACTTTTCTAACAATAATAATGAGTGCTAAAAGCATTTTATGATTCAATTTTGTTATTAGAAAAATTTTATTGTGAAAATATTTACACTTTTAAAAATTTAGCGAAGAATATTTTTTAATTTTATGATATAATTTTGTTGTGAAAGAATTTTAAGAGGAGATAAATTTATAATGAAAAAATTTTTGATTATTATTTGCACTATTATAATATTTATAATATCATTTAGTTTCACAAAAGTTTCTAGTGCCGCTGAGCTTATTGTGCCACGAGGTCCAAAACAGCCGTTTATTAATTCTGATGGAGGAGCAAAAAAAGTTAATCTTAAAAATTCTGATGAACCTGTGAATAATTCTGATAAACCTTTAAAAATTGGTCCAAAACATCCGTTTGCTGATTCTGACGGAGAAATTCAAGCAAAATCTAAAAATTTTTATAATAGTGGCATTTTAAAATACGGATTTAAAGATTATGATGGGGCTATCAAAGATTTTGATCAAGCTATAAAATTGAACCAATATTTTTTTGAGGCTTTTAATAATAGAGGGAATGCAAAGTTTGAGCTAAAAAATTATGAAGAGGCTATAAAAGATTTTGACCAAGCTATAAAATTAAAGCCAAATTATCTTGAGGCTTTCAATAATAGAGGAATTGCAAAGTACGAGTTAAAAGATTATAAAGGTGCTATAAAAGATTATGATTATATTATAAAAATAAATCCTAACAACGATAAAACTATTAACAATCGAGGAAATGCAAAATTTAATATTGGAGACCTAAAAGGTGCTATCAAGGATTATGATCGAGTAGTAGAAATAAATCCTAATAATTATCAAGCTCTTAGCAATCGAGGAAATGCAAAAGATGAGCTTGAAGATTATGTTGAGGCTATCAAAGATTTTGACCAAGCTATAAAATTGAACCAATACTTTTTTGAGGCTTTTAATAATAGAGGGAATACAAAATATAAGCTCAAAGATTATTTTGGTGCTATCAAAGATTATGATACTGCTATAAAATTAAATTCTAAATATTCTGAAGCTTTTTTTAATAGAGGAGCTGTAAAAGCTAAACTTGAAGAGTACAGAGTGGCTAATAAAGATTTTGATCGTGCTATAGAATTAAATCCAAAAGATTCTGACGCTTTTTTTAATAGAGGAGTTGTAAAAGCTAAACTTGAAGAGTACAGAGGAGCTAATAAAGATTTTGATCGTGCTATAGAATTAAATCCAAAAGATTATAACGCTTTTGATGCAAGAGGAATTGTGAAAGAATATCTTGGCAGAGACGATGAAGCTATAAAAGATTATGACATGGCGATAAAATTAATAGGAACAAAAAATGAACACTCTGAAAAAATCCAAAAAAAAATTGACCGTATAATTGCCAAACAAAAAAAATCTAAGTAAAATTTAAAATATAAATTTACTTTAATCTTTGCTAAAAAATAATTTTTTAATATGAAATATTTTAGAAAAAAAACTTCTTTTATTTCTGAATAGTGGTGTTACGATATAAAAGGTGACAGATTTTATATCATAACACCAAAGTATAATATCGACTTTTTTTCGACTTTCATTTTATATAAAAAATGCGTTTATACCATTTGTTACATCTTTTTTATAAATTATAAAAGCCTTAAAATAAGGATTTAAGATTTAAACGCATTAGAGCATTCAATAAGATTAATCCTCAAAATCCGTTTCTCGCAAGGGAGTAAGGGTTCAAGTCCCTTTTCAGGCACCATGATTATGTTTTAAACTTTTTTGGGTAAGTTTATATAGAATGAGAATCTTTTTTGGGGTTCTCATTTTTATTTATTTTAGAATTTTGTTTAACTAGTTTTAATTTAATTATTTTTAATTTATATTTTTACCAAAAATACTAAATTCATAAAATAAAATTATTATTAAAAAATTAGGCTGTTCAAAAAAATAAAAAAGTTGACTCAAATAAAAATTTGTCTTATAATGAATAGAGGTGGAGTGGAATAAAATTAATATTTTTTCTTACCACATGATTGCATATCGAGTACTTATCTATGTATGAAATATATTTATATTTTATTTTTTTGCTATAAGGAGGTATTTTTTTATGGAATTAAAAGGAAGCAAAACTGAAAAAAATTTGAAAACCGCGTTCGCTGGTGAATCAATGGCGAGAAATAAATACACATATTATGCTGCCGTAGCCAGAAACGAAGGTTATGAACATTTGGCTGCTATCTTTGAATCAACTGCAAATAATGAAAGAGAGCACGCAAAACTTTGGTTCAAAGCTTTGCACAATAATAGTGTTCCTGATTCTTTAACAAATCTTGACGATGCATCTGCAGGTGAACATTATGAATGGACAGATATGTATATTAACATGGCGAAAGATGCAGAAGCAGAAGGCTTTAAAGACATCGCGTTTCTGTTCAACGAAGTTGCAAAGATTGAACACTATCACGACGATAGATATAAAAAACTTAAACAAAATATCATGGAACAACATGTGTTTGCATCAGAAGCAGATCAAAAATGGGAGTGTATGAACTGTGCTCATATTTACACAGGAAAAAAAGCTCCAGATATTTGCCCAGTTTGCAAACATCCAAAATCATTTTTCATGCTTCAAGCTGCAAACTACTAAAAAATTAATAAAATTATTTATCTTAAACAAAAATTGGAGGGTGACTACAATACAAAGTCACCCTTCTTTAAGCAGTAAATTTTGTCAAGGAGATTACAAATGTCATTACAAATGCTGGATATCAAAAACAAGGTGACCATATTTTTTCTGTTAGCAATTATAATTGGAATACCACTCGGGGCAATTTTACCAGAATTCATGATCGACTTTTTATCAAGCTACTTTTTTTCAGTCTTGATAGGAGTTCTCATATGGTTTGTAATTCTAGGAATCATGATTCGAATAGATTATAGAGCTATAACAAATATCACAAAAAATATTGAAGGTCAAACTGTTGCGACAACTATTAACTGGATTATAAAACCTTTTACCATGTATATGTTTGCAGTAATTTTTATAAAATATTTTTTCAAAGATTATTACGCATACAATACCGTAACGGATTATGTCTCTGGAGCAATTTTGTTTGGGGCAGCACCTTGTTCATTTGCAATTTTCCTTTGGTCAAAAAAAACTCACGGTAAGCTGGCATATACAATGTGCCAATTTATTCTCAATACTTTTCTCATAGTTTTATTTTTCCCATTTATCGTTGGATATCTTTTCCGAAGCAACGAAATGGTTGGGTATATTTTACTTTTATTTATGTATGTAGTAATTTTTGTTTTGCTTACGATGTTGGCTGGGCAACTAATAAAATATTATCTCAAGAAAAAAGATAAGCTGGAAAATTTTAACAAAAATCTTTTCCCAAAATTTTTAAAACTTCAAAGTTATGTAATTCCGTTTTGCGTTTTTATGGTAATGATTGTGCAAGGTCAAAGAATTATATCACAGCCATTTAATATTTTATTGCTAGGGATTCCATTTTTTGTTCAGACGATAATAATTTTTAATGGTGCATATTTTTGGGCAAAGACTTGGAATATTCCACATAGTATAGCTTCTCCTGCCGCTTTTATTGCATCATCAAATTTTTTCCAACTTGCTTTTGCTGTTGCGGTTTTATATCCAAGGTTAGGTTTAAAATCTGGAGCTCCGCTAATAATTTTAATTGCTGGAATAGTTGAATATATAACTTTAAGCTTGCTTACTATTTTATCAAATAAAACTACAAAATATTTTGGTGTTGTAAAAATTCATGATTTTGTAAAGGACGCACAAGTTTATTATGTGATTGATGTACGTACTCAGCAAGATTTTGAGAAGGGACATATTCCTGGAGCTGTAAATATTCCGCTGGCAACAATAAATGATTCTCTTGATAGAATTCCTCACCGTGTAAAAATTGTGACGTATTGCAACGGTGGAACTTCTGGTGGAGTTGCTCAAAGTATTTTGGAAGATGAAGGATATGACGTTCATAATTTGAAAGGCGGATATAACAGATACAAAAGTTATATTACATACGCTATGTCGGTGGCTGAATCTCATAAGGACGAATTTGAAAATGAAAATATTCAGTCAAGTGGAGAATTAGTTATTGAGCCAAAACAATTAGACTCAAAAAAATAAAAGTGTTAAAATTTATAAATCTTTAAAAATTAATTTGCACAAATAAAAAAAGGTTTTTGGTTGAGAACTTCCTCTTCCGAAAACCTTTTATTTTTATTTGAAATTTTTTTATTAAGAATTAATATTATAATTATTTTTTGAAAATACCACAAGGTTTACCCATTGGTAAAAATTCAAATCCAAAATGTCTGTTCAAAACATTTCCTGCCACTCCATAAAAAGATGCAGCTGAAATTAAAATTTCTGACCACGCTGCTAAATCATGAAAAAATTCTCTTGCGATTCCAAATTGAGAAAACATAAGTCCCAAAAATAAAAAGTCTATTAATATAAAAATTATTAGCAAAACTTTATTTGTCTCAAAAGCGGCAATCGTCATGATGAGTGTAAAAATTAAATATCCCACAAAAGCAAAAGCTGTTGCGTTTCCGTTCCCAACTGCTCCTTTCATTCCTTCGCCAAATACTCCAAGCGTTGTCATCCAACCCATTGCCATACCTAGCCAAAATAATCCATACCCTGCAAATGCCGTTGCACCAAAAACATTATTGTGTTTTAAATCTGTGAAGCAAGCGATGAGCTGTGCCACTGCTCCGAGAAAAATTACCCACGGCAAAACAAGACCGAGTCCTGTTGTCCATCCCATTTTTGATGAAGATGCTACTAATGTTACAAGTGCCAAACCGAAAAGTCCGATCGCTGACGGCTCTGCAACTACGAGTCTTACATATCTGTGTTCTACGTTATGATTGTGTTCCATTGTTCCTCCAAAAATTTTAATTTAAATTGCACACAAGAAATATGGTAACACAAAATACTTTGTCTGTCTACTGGGAAGTTTTAAATATTTTTAGATTGAAATTTCTTTTTTAATACTTACAGGTAGTTCATATTTAATCAAATCAACAACTTTATCGCAACAAAATTCACAAAATGTACTTCCTAATGCAGTTAATTTTATCATTCCTCTTAAAGCAAAATACCTATTTTTATCTTCTAACATTTTTTTATTTTCAGAAAACTCTTCCAATTCTAAATAAAACCTTTCATCAGCCACAATTGTTGTCGAATCCATTTCAATTAAGTTTAATCGTTTCAAATTTGATAAATATAATTCAATATTTTTTTTATTTTTTATATACGGAAAAATATTTAGATAAGAAAAATTATTTATTATTAATCTAAAACTACCATTTTCTAATTTCTCCTTAATATCTATTTTTCCAATTCTTATATTATTATCTGGTGAAAACTTTTTCACAAAATTAAAATAATCCAATATTTTTGCTTCGTCTGGTTCTAATTGAGTAATTAATTTTGAGAAAGATATGTGCGTCGACTCAGCTGATTTTTTATTACTTGCTGATGCCAATAAATTTACAAACATTTTTCTTATATCATCGTCGCCTATTGAATATTTTAATTCTTCAATAGCTTCTCCTACAATTCTTAAATTTGGTGTTTGTAAATTTTCAGGTGCAATTAAACTTATTTGCTGTGAAAGCTCTTTTTCAAACTGCTCCATTCCATATTGCCTTTTCTTATTAAATTTTTCTATTCCGTCCAAACACATATGACGTAAACTTTCTACAATTATTCCTCCTATTTTTCCTGCTTCATTTGCAGCCGGAAGAACAGCAGCCTTCCCAATCTCTGAATTTATTATTTCTTTTACAGATTCCAAATCTTTAGACATTTTTTCCCCCTCCAAAATTTATTTTTCAACTCTTCTTCAGCACTGAATATGTGTGCAAAATTAATCCGCTCCATATCAAAGCAAAAGTTATTGCGTGAGTGACGGTAAATTTTTCTTTATAAACAAATACTCCTATGAGCAAAATAAAAGTTGGCGTTATATATTGAAAAAATCCTATCGATGAAAGTTTTGTGATTCTTGCACTTATGGAAAAAAGTATCAGCGGGACTAAAGTTACAATCCCAGAGCACACCAAAAATATTTTTGTAGAAATTGAGCTCGACGAAACCAAAGCTCCTCCGCCAATAAAATAAAAATATATTATCAGAACTGGAGTGAAGGCAAAAGTTTCCAGTGCAAGTCCAGTCAAAGATGAAACTTGAACTTTCTTTTTATAAATTCCATAGACCGTAAAAGTCGCCGCAATTAATATTGCATAGGTCGGAAATTTTCCGTATTTTATTGTCATAAAAATTACTCCACCAATTGCAAGAAAAATTGCTATCACT
>JBOFDW010000135.1:0-3945 GCA_051647385.1 Fusobacteriaceae bacterium | reverse complement strand
CACAGAAGGAGCGACGGAAATAATTCTGCTAAGAATATCTTCGCCAAAAACATTTAGCACACTTAGAAAAAATACCACAACCAACAAAAACTTTTTCATTCTTTTCATAAAATTACCTCCAACTTTTTTTAATATTCTACCCTTAATTTTTTCTCCTGATTTTCTTCTCGTGTATCCACCCAAATTTTCAAATCCTTAATTTTTTCAGCGTCATATTTCGAATAAATTTCAGCTATCATATTTATTCTCTTCTTCAAAATTTTTGTTTCTTCTGGCAAATTTTCCATCTTGTATTCTTTTATTATTTTATCAGTCTCAGAAGAAGTGCAAGCATTATCAATTTTTAGCCTGATATTTTTTTCTCCTTCAAAAGCAATGCAACCCTTAAATATTTTTTCATTCAAATAAGTTGAGCTTAAAATTCTCAGCGGAACATTTGAAGAATATTTTCCATTCAACCAAGATATCTCAAGAAAAATTGGCTTCATCTTTTCTACATTCAAAAAAAATGCTGACTCATCATATTTTACAAAAAATTTATCATTAGCAACTTTGATTTCTTCTTTTGTCGCAGACTCACCAAGTAAAAATTTCCATTCAAATTTAAGTCTATTTTTATCATTTATTGAAATTAGCGTGATTTCAATTTCTTCAAAAAAACTTCCGTAGCTTTGAAATAAAAATCCTTTTTTATTTGGCAGAGTAAAAGGGACGTGTGTATCGTAAGCACTATTTATCTCTCCGTTATTTTCGTCAACCAAAAGAGTCAAGCTGTACTCGTAATATTCCGCAAACATTACATAGAAAGGTAACGATGAATATTTTCCGACAAAAGAAAATTTTTCAGCTCCTTGACCGTCTTCATCTCCAGCTTTATTTATAAATTCTTTTTTCTGTCCGTTGCTGAGAGGTAAAACAAACCCAGATTTTGTTTTTTCTAGTACAAAACTTTTATCAAACTGCTCTTTGACATATTGGTATGGAATTTTATCGAAATCCTCTTTTGAAATTTCCCTGAAAGAAAATTTTGCCCCGTTAACTTTTTCGTCATAAATTAAGGACTCTGATTCTGAATTTATTTCTTCAGATTTTTTTTCATGAGATCCACAGCTGACAAATATTAATACAACAAAAAATAAAATTGCTCCAACAAAAATTTTCTTCATTATAAAATCTTCTCCTCAAAATATTTATCTATCTCAAATTTTTTTTACTCACAATATTTTATCATAATATTTAAAATTTTATTTTTTTATTTATCCAAGTAAGAGAAAATAATTTTTTTGCCGTCACAATTTAAAATTTTACTTTGCACAGAAAAAACATCTTCAATATTTTTCGGAGATAAAATTTCGTCCTTCAAACCTGAGACAACAATCTTTCCTTCACGAAGCATAATAATTTCGTCGCAATATGTCGCCGCAAGATTTATATCGTGAAAAACTGCGATGACACCTTTATTTGTCCCCAACATTTCACGGCGAAGTTCTTCAAGCAAATTATACGTGTGGAACAAATCCAGATTTGCCGTAGCCTCGTCCAACAAAATAAATTCCGTGTCCTGCACCAAAGCCTTGATAAAAAGAATACGCTGACGTTCGCCAGAACTCATTTCGTTGATGGGCTTGCTCAAAAGTTTTTCTATATTAAAAAGCTTGGTAAATTTTTCGATAATTTCATAGCCCACATCAGAATCCAACGAAGATTTTTCGTATGGAAACCTTCCCATCTCCAAAATTTCTCGTGCGGTGTATGAAAAATGCGTGTCAAAAACTTGTGGCACTAAAGAAATTTTCTTGCCCAAATCTTTGTGTGAAAATTTACTCAGCGGAGTTTCGTCGAAAAATATTTCGCCACTGGAAAGTTCTTTGTGCCCGATTATCAAATCCAAGAGCGTAGATTTTCCTGCTCCGTTTGGACCGAGCAACCCGTAAAATTTTCCACGCTGAAATTTATACGAAAAATTTTCTATTATATATCTTTTCTCTCTAAAATAATTTACATTTTTTAGCTCCAACATTACGCATCACCCAGAATTTTTTTACGGAAAACAATTATAAAAAACGGCACGCCAATAATTGCCGTGATAATCCCGATGGGAATTTCTGCTGGAAAAAACAGCCGAATAATATTGTCAGCCACCATAGTTATAATTCCTCCGCACATGAAAGATAGCGGAATGACTTTCCTGTTGTCGCTTCCAAGAAAACCTCGCACGAGGTGTGGAGTTATCAGACCAATAAATCCTATCACTCCAGAAATTGAAACCGCGACCGCCGCCATGAAAGAAGCAGTTATCAGCAAAATAATTTTTGTCTTGCGAACATTTACACCGTTAGACTTTGCAATTCTGTCGCCCAAGGAAATAATGTTGAGCTCCTTCCCATAGTACAGGCAAATTATTATTCCAAATGTTCCCGAGAAAAAAAGTATAAAGGCGTCAGACCATATTGCCGAGGAAAAACTTCCCATCGTCCAAAAAATAATTCTGCTCACTCCGTTATATCCGCTCAAAAATTGCATGAAACTTATTCCCGCCGAAAAAAATGCTGAAACAATTACTCCAGATAAAATCAGAGAATTTGAATTGAGACGTTTGCCTTTCATGGAAATTTTTGTGACGACATATAGAGAAAATAACGCAAACACAAATGCAAAAATAATTGTGCCATAGCCGTAAAAAAAAGTGACGCCGAGAATCATTGCAAGTGACGCGCCAAAAGATGCACCAGAAGCTATCCCCAAAATGTATGAGTCGGCGAGTGGGTTAAAAAGAATCCCTTGAAAAATAACTCCGCTCACGCTTAAAAGTCCACCTGTTAAAAATGCAACAAGTATTCTTGGGACTCGTAGCCCAAAAATAATTTTAAAATTTTCAAAATCTCCCTGAAAAAAAGGCACATAGCCGTTGCACGTAAAAATAGTTATCAGCAACAACGAGCCAAATAAAGTTGATACCAATGATTTTTTCATAAAAAAACCTCCATAAGAAATAATCTACGGAGGAAATATAAAAGTTTATTCGCTTCCATACTTCCCATTCCACGTGGTCAGTATAATTTTTTAGTGGCAGGTCTCCTGGCTTAGAGTCATTTGAAACGTAGCCCTTCCCGAAAAATTCAGTGGCAATGCTAGATTCATCGTCTGTTACAGTGGCGGGACCGCATAGGATTTTAACCTATTTCCCTTTTGATCATTTAAAATGAACCATTAAAAATTATATTAAAAATTTTTTGTAACTCAAGAATAACACACAAAAAACATTATTGCAATAAATTTTTTGGCTTGATAATTTACCTTCTGGAAATTTGAGAGAAGAAGTTTGAAGGCGATCGATAAGCCTTCAAGAAAGTTTTCATAGAAAAACTTTCTGCTCTCCAAGAAAAATTCGCACAACAAAAAATCTATCGCTTCCTTCGGAGGAATAAAACTTGTCCCCGAGAAAATTCATAGCTTGAATTTCGTCCGAAACTTTTTCTATCTTTATGATTATTTTCTTTATTAAAATTTTCTTGGAAATTATTCTCATCTTTTTCAAAACTAAAAGTCTGACCAACCGCTTGAAGTCTCTCAAAAAAATTCACTTGCTTTTCTTTCTCTTGTCTTATTTCTTCTTCAAGTTTTCTAAGACCCCACTCCAAAACCCAAACATTGCTCTTAGCTTTTTGAATATTTTTCAAGACTGTCATATTATATTTTTCTCGTCGCACACAACTTTTCAACCAAACTTCATAACTTTCGTAGGCTGAATCTTCAGGGAGCGGAATATTTTCGAGCATATTTTTTTCGATAAGTTTTCTAAGAGTTGTTCGCTTAAACAAAGTCTGACGAGTCTTTTTTTCTCGCCCGATTTTTTTCGTGAATCTGACTATCATGTCAGTGATAATTATTTTTCGCTCTTGCAATGTTAAGTTCTCCAAAATTTTTCCGCCTCCTCAAAGTTTT
>JBOFDW010000134.1:0-2703 GCA_051647385.1 Fusobacteriaceae bacterium | reverse complement strand
CAAAATTTCAAGCATATTTTTAACTATCTCTTTTATAGAATCAAGTCCCAAAGATTTAAACACAACAGTTTCATCTATTCTGTTTAAAAATTCAGGTCTAAAGCTAGCCCTTAAAAGTTCAAAAACTTTTTCTTTTGTTTGATCAGAAAGGGAAGTGTCTTCTAAAATATATTGGCTACCAATATTTGAAGTCATAATTATGAGAGTATTTTTAAAACTTACAACTCGTCCTTGTCCATCTGTGAGACGTCCGTCATCCAAAACTTGTAAGAGTACATTAAAAATATCTGGATGAGCTTTTTCTATTTCATCAAAAAGAATTACTGAATATGGTTTCCTTCTTATTGCTTCAGTAAGTTGCCCGCCTTCTTCATATCCAACATAACCAGGAGGAGCTCCAATAAGTCTTGTCACAGAAAATTTATCCATATATTCGCTCATATCTATTCTAACTATATTTTCTTCGTCATCAAATAAATTAAAGGCTAAAGATTTTGCAAGATAAGTTTTTCCAACTCCAGTTGGTCCTAAAAATATAAAAGAACCTATTGGTCTTTGCTCATCTTTTAGTCCAGCCCTAGAACGCAAAACTGTATCAGCAACAATTTTCACTGCCTCTTCTTGCCCCTTAACATTTTTCTTCAAATTTTCCTCAAGCAACAAAAGTTTTTCTTTTTCTGAAGCCAAAAGTTTGCTCACAGGAATTCCCGTCCACTTTGAAATAATATCTGTTATTTCTTCTGGCGTAACTTCCTGTCTATAAATTGAATCTTTATTATTTGCACTTATTTTTGCTTCTTGTTCTTGCATTTGTTTTTCAAGTGACACAAGTTCTCCATAAGTAAGTTTTGCAAGTTTTTCATAATCAGATTCACGCTGAGCTTTTTCTATTTCATATCGGACACGATCTATATTAGTTTTAATTTCTTTAACTTTTAGAATTTCTTTTTTCTCATTTCCCCATTTTATTTTTAGGATATCTTTTTGAGCGTTAACTTCTTTAAGTTCTTGCTCAAGATTTTTTAGCCTTTCTTTTGAAGCTTCGTCTTTTTCTTTTTTTAAAGCCTCACGCTCTATTTCAAGTTGCAAACTTTTTCTTGTTAGTCCATCAAGTTCAGCAGGCATAGAATCTATTTCAGTTTTTATCATTGCAGCAGCTTCATCAATCAAATCAATTGCCTTATCTGGCAAGTTTCTATCTGTAATATATCTGTCACTAAGTGAAGCCGCAGTAACAATTGCACTATCAAGTATTCTTATTCCATGATAGACTTCAAATTTTTCTTTTATACCACGAAGAATTGAAATAGTATCTTCAATAGTTGGCTCGTCAATTATTATTATCTGAAATCGTCTCTCGAGAGCAGGATCTTTTTCTATGTATTGCCGATATTCGTCTATGGTTGTGGCTCCTATAACTCTAAGTTCTCCACGTGCAAGCATTGGTTTTAGAATATTTCCTGCGTCCATTGCTCCACTAGTTTTTCCTGCTCCAACTATTGTGTGAATTTCATCAATAAAAAGAAGAATTCTTCCATCTGAATCATCGACTTCTTTTAATACTGCTTTTAATCTTTCCTCAAATTCTCCTTGATATTTTGCCCCAGCTATAAGTGCACTCATATCCAAAGAAAAAAGTTTAACTCCTCTCAAAGCTTCAGGTACATCGCCTTTCAAAATTCTGAGAGCAATACCTTCAGCTATTGCTGTCTTTCCGACTCCAGGCTCTCCAATTAAAATTGGATTGTTTTTTGTTCTACGAGAAATAATTTGAATAGCTCTCCTAATTTCTGAATCTCTACCAATTACAGGATCAAGTTTTCCGTTCTTTGCAAGTTCAACCAAATCTTTTCCATAATTTTCCAGCACGCTTTCAACATTGTTATTTTTTTTTAATTCCATTATTCATCCTCCCTAAAAGGTAAAAATTTATTTCAAACTTTAGACGTTTAATATACTTCTATGGTCTAAAAAAAAAATCCAATCATACTTGATTTTTGATAGAAAATGTGAAAGAATATATTTAAGTAGATAAATGATGCGAAAAAAATTTGGAGGTTAAAATGGGATTCTTAAATATTTTCAAAAAGAAAGACGTATGGTTTGAAGTTTATTCTCCACTAAATGGAAAAGTTATTGACCTTTTAGATGTTCCTGATGAAGCTTTTGTTCAAAAAATGATTGGTGATGGTTGTGCTATAGAGCCTTCAGAAGGAATTATTTGTGCTCCTGTGTCAGCTGACATAGATATTTTTGAAACTAATCATGCCATAAGTTTTGAAGTTCCAAACGGTCTTGAGATGATAGTTCACTTTGGCGTGAATACTGTACAACTTCGTGGAGAAGGTTTTAAAAGAATAGCTGAGTCTGGTTCAACTGTAAAAGTTGGAGATGAACTTGTGAAATATGATTTATCTTATTTAAAAGAAAATGCTCTTTCTGTAAAAACTCCTGTACTTATAAATAATATGGACATGGTAGAAAAGATTGAAATTGTTGCTCATGGAAATGTTAAAGTTGGAGATTTGCTCATGAGAATAAAATTAGCAAAATAATAAAATTATTAACTACAGGGGATTAACTCCTGTTTTTTACATTACAAATTTAAAAAATTTAAGTGGAGGTTTTATTTATGTCTGAAAATTTTAAGTTAGCAGGTATTGAAATCAAAACGTATTTTATTGTTGCAGTTGTTTTAGCTAT
>JBOFDW010000133.1:0-2246 GCA_051647385.1 Fusobacteriaceae bacterium | reverse complement strand
TAAGGATTCAAAGATTTATTATCTTCTACAAAATCTCCAAGCTCGCTATCTTCCTCACTACCAACAGCAGTTTGTAAAGAAATTGGATCTTGATTCATCTCTTGAATTGCTTTTACTTTTTCCGGCTCCATACCAAGACGCTCTCCCAAAATTTCTGGTGTAGCATCTCGCCCAGTTTCCTGTAAATATAATCTTGCTTCTTTTTTTATTTTATTTATAGTCTCTATCATGTGCACAGGAATTCTTATTGTTCTTCCCTGATCAGCAATGGCTCTCGTAATTGCTTGTCTTATCCACCAAGTTGCATATGTAGAAAATTTATAACCTTTTGTATATTCAAATTTTTCCACAGCTTTCATAAGACCAATATTTCCCTCTTGAATTAAATCCAAAAGTTTTAGTCCTCTATTCGTATGTTTTTTTGCAATACTAACAACTAATCTTAAGTTTGCTTCAACAAGTTGATCCATTGAATATTTATCTTTCTCATAAGCAAGCTTTGCAAATTTTAATTCTTCTGCGTGAGTAAGAAGTGGAATCTGTCCAATTTCTCTAAGATACATTTTTATTGGCTCGTCAACTTTTGTATCACCGGTACCATTTAAAAGTTCATCTATGACAACAAGTTCATCGTCAGGAATAATTTCAACTTCATCAGGATTAAATTCGCCGATTACAAAATTATCAAATTGCGATGTGTCAGCCTTATGAAAGTCTAAACCTATTCCATCAATATCATCATCTGAATCATAATCATCATCTTCAATTGTTTCTTCTTCGTCGTCATCAAGTTTTAAAATAACTTCTTCTTCTAAATCTTTATTTTTTGCTTTTTCTTGCTTTTTATTTTTTGCTGAAGATTTTACTTGAACTTTATCTATCTCTTGATTTTCTTCATTATTTATTTCTTCTAATATTTTTTTATTTTTTAAATTACTTGTACTTTTAATATTACTCTTATCTTGTTCCAGTTTTTTTCCTTGGGATTTTATTGGGGAGTCAGATAATTTTTCTTTAGTTTTTGCATTTGCAGTGGCACTAGTTTTTTCTGGAGATTTCTTTGCAGTGGATTTTTTTGCAATTTTAATTCCTTGTGCAGAAATATATTCTATTATTTCCTCTATCTGCTCCAACAAATCAGTGTCATTTTTTAGTCCTGAATTTATTTCTTCATAAGTTATGGACTCTTTATTTTCCACCGCTTGTCTCAATAGTGCTCTAATTTTTTCATTTCTTTGAAACTTTTTCATTCCCCTTTTTCCTCCTTAAACTTCAAAAAACTTGGCTTCATATATTTTGTTAAATTTATTGCTTAATTTCAAAATTTCTTCTTGACTTGAGATATCATCTTTTAATCTTTCAGTTATTTTTTTTAGCTCCAAATTTTCAACAAAAGATATTGAATTTTTTTTCTTAAATTCTTTTATCTCGTCTCTAAGCCAATCGGACATCAAAGTTATAAATAATTTTTCTTGAGCAGAAGTATTTATATAACTTCCATTATGCACAAAAAATTCAACCATTTTATCTTTTTCTTCATCTGAAAACTCTGAAAAATTTATTAGCTCACTAGCCGCAACTTTTTTATTCTTGCTAAGAGAATTTTCCACATAATTTAATATTTTTTTCAAAAAATCACTAGAGTATTCTTTATTTTTAAAATACTCAAAATATTTATTGTCCAAAAGTATCAGAGCAATACTTAATGCCTCACGCTCATTTTCTTTTGGCAAAATATTTTTTTTGCTATCAAGATTTTTTTTATTTATTTCGCTATCTTTATCTTCAAATTTTCTTTTTGGCTTTTTTTTGTTATCTTCGACAAGTTCATCCCAAAGGATATCTTTATCTACGCCAATATTTTGCGAAAGTTTATCGATGTACAAAGATTTTTCAACTCTATTTTCGATACATTGAAAAAATTCTTTAAATCTTTTTATGAAGTTTTGCTTGGCTAATATATCATTTAGATTATATTCTTTAGAATAAAGTCTATATAGAAAATCAAAACTTTCTATTGAATTCTGAATTTTTTCTAAAAAAGATTCACGCCCAAACTTTTTAATATACTCGTCTGGATCTTTGGCATCATTTATTTCTACAACTCTTATGGAAAAACTTTCTTCTTTAAGAATCATAATTGCTTTTTCAGTGGCTTTTTGTCCAGGTGCGTCCATGTCAAAAGACAAAATAACATTGTTCGTGTATCTCTTCAAAAGTTTTGCTTGTTCTTCTGTGAGTGCTGT
>JBOFDW010000132.1:0-7626 GCA_051647385.1 Fusobacteriaceae bacterium | reverse complement strand
TAAATTTTCATTACCAGAGTCAGAATTTATATCTGATAAAATTTCTGCATTATTATTTTGCTCGACAGCATTTTCTTCTTTTTTCTTTCGTATTTTTTTAGGCGGTTTTTTTACAGTAAGCTCATCACTCATAGCATTTTCTTTCTGATTTTCTTCATTAAGTTTTCGAAGAGCCTCAAGTTTTTCTTGGGACTGCTTTTTAATAATTTCGCCCTCAATATCTATGAGTCCATCTTTATATAAAACTAGTAGTGCCAAAAAAATATAAACTATGTGGAGCTTGTCTTGACCCTTCTCAAAAATTTCATCAATATTTCTGTCTCGCTCAGAAATAAAAATATATAGGTTTTCCATTTCCTCTTCTTCTGAATAAGATTTGCTTAAATTTAATTCCATAAAAAGTTGTGCATGCTCATCCACATATCTTTTGTACTTGGAAAAAAGTACAAGCTGAGTCAAATCTTTTAAGTTATACTCCTTCGCAGGAATTTTAGTAATTTTTCTCCCCTCAGCTTTTGTAAAAGAAATATTGTTCTCATTTTGTAGCTTAGAAATTTCTATAGCAAGCTCTTTCAGCATAGCATATTCTTCAAGCCTTCTTTTAAGTTCTTTTTCTTTTTCTTCTTTCTGAGTTGACTTAATAAGGTCAAGTGCTTTTATCTCAAGGAGCTGTGAAGCGACAACAACAAAGTCAGCCTTATATCCAAGATTATCTTTCTCCATATTATTTATAACCTCAAGATATTCATCGATGAGTTCCATCATACTTATGTCAGATAGTGCAACTTTTTTTTTAGTAACAAGGTGAAGTAGCAAGTCAAGCGGCCCTTGAAAGTTTTCAATATTAAGAATTATCTCCATAGTCAACTCCAGATTCTATATTTTTTAGATAGTGTCTCCATGTGAAAACATCTTTTTTTATCTGCTCCTTTAACGCAATAATATTTTCAAATTTAACTTCTGACCTTAAGTGCTTAATTATTTGTAGATAAACATTTTTGCCATAAATATCTTCATCAAAATCTAATATGTGAATTTCAACTGATTTGCTACCAGGTTTCAATGTAGGATTTCTACCAATATTTATTATTGCGTCATACTCCATTTGATATCCATCTATTCTTATTACACCACCGTAAACACCAAATGGAAGATTAGCTTTTTCTCTGAACTCAAGATTTGCCGTAGGAAATCCCATGGTCCTGCCGATTTTTTTTCCATGAATAACTTCTCCAATTATTAGATATGGTTCTCCTAGCAAATCATTTACAAGAGAAATATCTCCGTGCTCAATAAAATTTCTTATCATGGTTGAGCTTACAATATGCCCGTCCATTTTTACTGGTGGCACAACTTTCAGCTTGATGTGTAAATCATCACAATATTTTTGCAAATCATTCACGTCATTTACCCGTGAATTCCCAAATTTAAAATTAAATCCTACAAAAATTTCTTTAGTGTGCAAAATATTTGACATTACATTTTTTACAAAGTCTTCTCCGCTTAATTTCAAAAATTCTTCAGTGAAAGGTTGTAAAATTACAAAATCCACTCCAAGAGATTCAAATATGAAAAGTTTCTCTTCTATGCTACTTATGAGTTTAATATTTTCTTTACTCGTTACTTTGTTTGGGTGATTTAGAAAAGTAAATACAACAGAATGCCCACCATGATTTTTTGCTGTATCAACAGCATGCTTAATAATTTCTCGATGTCCAAGATGTACTCCATCAAATTTTCCTATTGCAACATAAGATTTATCAAAAATTTCATCACAACAAAAAATATCCTTTATTATTTTCATAGACTAATGTTTTTCAGCTCCTTCTTCAGAAGTAATTTCTTTGTAAATGTTTTCGAGACGTCTGAAGCGGTTTTTTATTCCAGACTTTGATATGCCAAGCATCTCAGAAATTTCTTGCATACTGGACTCAGGATATTTCAATCTAATTTGTGCTGCCTCTGCAAGTACTGATGTCAAATTAAATATTCCTACTTTTTCTTCTATAACTTCTATCATTTTTATTTGCCTATTTGCCGAGCTCAAAATTTTAGTCTCGTTTGCAACTTCCCAATTCATTTCACGAATTTTTTTATTCTTAAAATCTTTCGTCATAGTAACTTCTTCATAATTATAAAATTCTTTCATAGCTCCCATGAGCACGAACAAATCCATAATATCTTCTGAGTTTCTGATATAAATAAGTGGCTTATTTTTTTTGAGAGTTAAGTTAGCTTTTTTTTCGAGGGCAACTAATAGCTCGTGCAAATCTTTTGCGCCCTTTTCAGATTCCATGAAAAAATCCATAGCGTATTCTTTCACTGGATTTTTCACATAGCCAGAATACAAAAAATATCCACGCATTGTTCCACGAAGTATTTCTGAATTTCCAATAACTATACTAGTCGTGATGGAATTCATCTTGTCCAAAAATTTTTGGCATCCAACTTGCCTCTCAACCGTCACGATATAAACTTTGTGCTCTCCAAATTTTTTGCTAATAGAATATTTTATCCCTATTACAAAGTCTGTTATCTCTTGTAAAATACCATAAAATCTACTTGCAAAAATTATGTTCTCAAATTTAAGTTCAATTTTATTTACATATAAAGAATTTTTACTATTAATGACGGCTCGGATTTCACTAAGAAGTTCAAGTTTTGGCAGGTCTTTAATCTTCATTATCTCGTCTTTAACTTGTTGGCTGTATGATATCAAAGTCATCCCACCTTTCAAAAATTATTACTTAGTCTCTGCCCAATTATTTCCAATTTCTCCATTGACTTCAAGTTTTGAAAGATTAAATTGTACAGCGTAACGCATGATTTTTTCTATCTCATTTTTGTATCGAGTCACAGAATTTTCAGCAATCTCAAACATAAGTTCATCATGAACTTGGAGGATGAGTTTTATATCAGAGCTATTTTTTATCTGAGAAAAAATATTTATCATAGCCTTCTTTATAATTTCAGCAGCAGTACCTTGTATCACTGCATTAACCGCCATACGCTCAGCTTGTTGTTTAATATTTTTATTGCGAGAATTAATGTCTTCAATAATTCTTTTTCGCCCAAAAAGAGTTCGGACAAATCCATCTTGCTCAGCTTGAGCTAAGACTTTTTTCTCATAAAGTTTTACAGCGGGATATTGTTCGAAATAAGTTGCAATATAATGCGCTGCTTCTTTAGCAGAAATTTTTAGCTCTTTCGCAAGACCAAAAGCTGTCTTTCCATAAATAACACTAAAATTTATAGTCTTTGCAATGATTCTTTGCTCACGTGAAACTTTTTCTCCGTCAGCCACATGAAAAAGTTTTCGAGCTGTAAGTTCGTGCAAGTCCAAATCATTTTGATAAGCCAATACCAAATTTTTGTCTCCAGTCATTTCAGCCAAAACTCTAAGCTCTATTTGAGAATAATCTATACCCAAAAGTTTATTACCAGCATTCACAACAAAAGCCTTCCGAATTTTTATCCCTTCTTCAGATTTCACTGGGATATTTTGCAAGTTTGGATTTGAAGAAGAAAGTCGACCTGTAGTAGTTCCAATCTGATTGAATGAACTGTGTAGCCTAAAATTTTGGTCAACAAGTTTTGGCAATGGTTCAATATAAGTCTGCAAAAGTTTTGAAAGATGTCTATGTTCTAACAACAAATGTGCAATTTCATGTCCTCGAGCGTCAAGTTCCTCCAAGACATCAACATCTGTTGAAGGTCCTGTCTTCCCCTTTTTTATTATGGGCAAGTTTAAGTCCAAAAATAATATTTCTCCCAATTGTTTTGGTGAGTTAATATTAAATTCTTTCCCAGCAATATTATATATTTTTTTTCGCGTCTCTTCAAGCCTTAGATTAAAATCGGCTGAAAGTTTTGAGAAATAATCCATATCGATTTTTATACCATTTTTTTCCATGTTGAAAAGAACTTCTATAAGTGGAGTCTCAATTTTATTTACAACTTCCAGCAAATTATCTTGCTCGAGAATATCCAAAATTATTGGAGCAGATTCATATATAACACGACTTCTGTCACACATATATTTTGCAAAATCATTTACGCTAACTTCTTCCGGTGAAATTTTCTTAAAAAGTTCATCATATTTTTTTAGACTCACATCACAGTAATCTTTTGCAAATTTTTCAATATCATCTTTTGTGCTAGAAGTTATCATATGACTCCCAATTAAAGAGTCAAACAAAATATTTTCGGTCTTCAAGTTTGCACCAAGAGCAAAAAGATTCTTTAGATTATATCCAACCAACTTGAAATCTTGTTCAAAAATTTTCTGCACAGAATTTATATTCATGTTAGCAAAAGTTCCAAACAAGTCTTGCTTATGTGATAGAGGCAAGTAAAAATTTTTATCTTTGGTTGAAAAAGCTAGTCCAACTTCATTTGAGTACACAAAAATTTTTGCCGTTCGTATTTCTTTTGAAATTTCATCAAAAAGTTTTGTTATATCATCTTCTGACTGCAAAATTATTGTTTCTAAATTTAAGTCACAAGGTTTTTCTAGTGGCTTAATTTTGCTGTGAAAAGTATTTATATTTTTTTGCTCGATATTTTTCCCTGTGTTATTATTTTCAAGATTTTTTACTTGCTCAGAATTCTGATTAAGATTTTCATCTTCATTGTAATCGTCGCCTTCTTCACCACTAAAACTTTTTGCTCCACCTTCTTGCTCCTCCAAAAACTTTTTGCCCAAATTTTTGAATTCCAAAACATCAAAGAGTGCTCGTAATTTTTCTGTATTAACTTTATACAAAAGTTCGTCAACCTCAAAACTTATCTCTGGAATATTTTGCTCGATAGTCGCAAGTTGTTTGCTAAGAAAAGCAAGTTCCTTGTCCTCAATCATATTTTGCACGAGATATTTTCCTATACCAGAAAGCTCTGTCAGTTTATCCAAGTTCTCATAAACTTTCTCAAGACTACCATAGGTTTGTATCATTGGAGAAGCTTTCTTTACTCCAATTTTTCTAACACCTGGAATTCCATCAGAAGAATCTCCTATGAGTCCAAATAAATCTGGCACAAGATGTGACGGTACTCCCAAATATTCTATGACATCTTCGTCTGTTGCAATTATTTTGAAGGTGTCCTTTCCGTTTTCTCCCTTGCCCATGAGTGCAATTTTAATATTCTTGTCTATTATTTGTGCTAAATCTTTATCACCAGTGACAACATATACTTGATATCCTTCCAATGAAAGTTTTTTTGCAATTGTTCCAATGACATCATCAGCTTCGTGACCATTTATCTTGAATCTCTTCACACCGAAAGCATCGAGCATTTCTTCTATCCTAGAAATTTGGCTAATCAAATCTTCTGGTGCAGCATCGCGGTGAGCTTTATATTCTTTATAAATTTCTGTTCTCTTAAGTGTGCTCCTCGAAACATCAAAAGCCGCTGCCATATAATCTGGCTCAAACTCTTTTAAAATTTTTAGTAAAGTTCCAGTGAAACCATAGACTGCCCCTGTCGGCTCATTTTTTGTTCTGAAGTGTGGATTTGCAAAAAATGCTCTATACATTATTGCACTAACATCAAGTAGCACAGCTTTTTTCATTTTATTTTCTCCTTAAATCTAATTCAATACATTATTAATTATATCACATTATTTTTATTTTCTGTATTTAAGTTTTAGCCCTAATTTTTTCACTTAATTTTTATCAGTGAATATTTTGCGAGAAAATTTTGAAGATAAAATTTTTTTATGATATAATTTTGTGTAGGTTAAAAAATTAAATTAGGAGAGAGCTGAATTTTATATGAAGAAAATTATTTTACTTAGCGGAATTTTAGGGTTAATTATTTTCGTTGGATGTGCTAAAAAAGAAATTCAAGGTTGTAAAACTAAAGAAGGGAAAATTTTAAAGAATCAATTTTATAGTAACGGTCAGCTCAAGAAAAAATATTTGTGTGACGAAAGCGGAGTTGGACTCTTTGAAGAGGGCGGATATCTTTATTTCACTTACAATGAGAGTGGAGAAAAAATGGGAGAAGATGATTCGTTAGAATAAAAAATATTAATATTTGATTGAAAGTTTTTTGTGCTAACTTTATTATTGTTGTAATTAAAAATATAATTTGGTATACTCTATCTTAGATAATAAAAAAAATTGTGGAGGGATTAAATGAACGTTGTAATACTTACTGGGAGATTGACCCGTGACCCTGAGTTAAAATTTGGTCAAAGCGGTAAAGCGTACTCAAGATTTTCAATAGCAGTCAACAATCCGTTTAAAAAGGATGAGCCTGACTTTGTAAACTGTGTGGCCTTTGGAAAAACTGCTGAGATTATAGGTGAATATATGCGTAAAGGTAGAAAGATAGGAGTTACTGGTAGACTTCAGATGAGTAAGTATGAAGTTAACGGAGAAAAAAGAACGAGCTACGACGTGCAAGTTGATCAAGTAGAATTTTTGGAGGGCAGAGGAGACAACGCTGATTCTTCTTCTCAACAAAATAGTGAAGGAACTTCTAGTGCACCAAAGGCTGCCGCTTCAAAAGCTGACGACACATCTTCTTTTGATGACGATGAGTTTCCGTTCTAAAAATTTGAGCTAATAATTAGAGAAAAAAATTTAAAATATAAAATTTATGAAAAAACAAAAGAGGCAACCTGAAATTTTTTGGTCGCCTCTTTATTTTTATACTAAAATATTTATTACGAAAGAAATTATTTTGCTGATATTTTTTTATCCTCATGAGCTAAAAATTTTGAATAATCATCTTTTGCAGTTGGATCTTTTATTTTTATTTTTAGCATTGAACGCGAAAGATAAGCCATGGAATTTTTTGGATCGAGTTTGATTGCAGTGTTGAAGTCAGCCATTGCCTCTTTGTCTTTGGTTAACTTTTCCTTCACTATTCCACGTTGAATATATGCGTCAACATATTTTGGATTTAATTTTATGGTTTGGTCATAATCTTTCAGTGCAGCTTGATAAGAACTTATGGTAACTTTTGGGATATTTTCCTTTGCACCAAGCAAATAATACACATAACCTCGAGCAAAATATGCCTCGAAATAATTCGGGTTCAATTTTATAGCCTTATCATAATCTTTTATAGCATTCCCGTTATTTCCAATTCTAAAATTTAGCTCGCCACTATCATAAAACTTTTTGCTCTCAGCAATATTTTTTGGAGTAACCTTAAGATTTTTTTTGGCTTTTGCTCCAGATTTAGTCTTAGGTTTTTTATTTGATGTCTTACTTTTTCTTGAAGATTGTTTCGTTTTTTTGGGGGTCTTTTTTTGAGTTTTCGCTGTTGGTTTTGTAGGTGCTGAAAAAGAATCGACACTACCCAATAAAAAAAATATAGACAAGATTGTCACCAAGAAATAAATTTTTTTCATGTCTACTATTCCTCCAACAAATTTTATAAAAATCAAACTATTATATCATGATTTTTTAAAATTGCCAAAACTTTTTTCCTAATGCAAAATTTCACAAAAAAATGCTGGTGTTATGATATAAATGGTGACAGATTTTCTCTTTCGTATTATGTTAAAATATAATATGAAAGAGGAGTTGTTAAATTATGGAAAGAAAAATTTATGACGATGAATTTAAAAAAGAAATTGTAGAATTAGTAACATCTAAAACAAAAACAACAGCC
>JBOFDW010000131.1:0-2131 GCA_051647385.1 Fusobacteriaceae bacterium | reverse complement strand
AAAACTGAAAAAGGAAATTTAATTCTTGCAAAAGAATTAGCAGATGGAGTTTTTAAGGAAATAGGACTCACAAATTGTTCTCTAATAAAATCTTTCGAGGGAAATATATTGGAGAGAACAACTTACAATCATCCGTTTTTAGATAGAACTGGAATGATAGTTCTTGGAACTCATGTAACTTTGACCGCTGGTTCTGGTTGTGTTCATACTGCGCCTGGTCATGGACAAGATGATTATGTTGTTGGAACTCGTTACGGACTTGAAGTTATATCTCCAGTAAATAATAAAGGAATAATGACAGAAGAGGCAGGAAAATATTCTGGAATGTTTTATGCGAAAGCTACAAAAGTAATTTGTGAAGATTTGACTGTGAGCGGACATTTACTACATCAAAATCAGATTGAACATTCTTATCCTCATGATTGGCGTTCAAAAACTCCAGTGATTTTTCGAGCAACAGAACAATGGTTTGTAAAAGTTGAAGGTTCTGATATAAGAGAAAATGCTATCAAGGCTTTGGATAACGTGGAATTTATTCCTGCATGGGGAAAAAATAGAATAGGTTCAATGCTGGAGACCAGACCTGATTGGTGTATTTCTAGACAAAGAACATGGGGCGTTCCTATCCCTGTATTTTATAATGAGAAAACAAATCAAGAAATATTTAATAGAGAAATAATAAATAGAATAATAGAAATAGTAAAAAAAGATGGGGCAAAAGCTTGGCTAAAACTTTCTCCTCAGAAACTTATAGGAGAAGAATTATTAGCAAAATATAATTTGAAAGATTTAGAAATACGGAAAGAGACAAATATTATGGATGTGTGGTTTGACTCAGGAGTTTCTCATAGAGCTGTGCTTGAGTCACGAGGATTAAAAAGACCAGCTGATATGTATTTGGAAGGTTCAGACCAACATAGAGGTTGGTTTCAAACTTCGCTTTTGACTTCAATAGGGTCAACTCATGACGCACCTTTCAAAACTTTGTTGACTCACGGATTTGTAAATGATGGACAGGGAAGAAAAATGTCAAAATCTTTGGGAAATACAATTTTGCCACACGATATATCAAAAGTTTATGGTGCTGATATTTTAAGACTATGGTGTGCATCGGTTGATTATCGTGAAGACGTAAAAATCTCTGATAATATTATAAAACAAATGGCGGAAGCTTATAGAAGAGTCCGAAATACCGCGAGATATATTCTTGGAAATACGTTTGACTTTGATCCTAAAAAAGATAAAGTTCCATACGGTGAGCTAGTTGAAATAGACAGATGGGCTCTTGATAAACTTGAGAGATTAAAATCAAAAGTTACAGAGTCTTACGACAAATATGAATTTTATAATTTGTTTCAAGAGATACATTATTTTGCTGGAATAGACATGTCTGCTTTTTATCTTGATATTATTAAAGACAGACTTTATGCCGAGCAAAAAGATTCTAAACTTCGGCGGTCAGCACAAACGGTCATGAGTGAAATACTTTTGACTTTGACTAAAATGGTAGCTCCGATACTTTCTTTCACAGCGGAAGAAATTTGGGATAACTTACCAGAAGTTATGAAAGATTCTGAATCAGTTTTGCTGACAAATTGGTATCAGCCTGAACCAAAATATATCGATGATAAACTTTCTGATAAGTGGGAAAAAATTATTAAGATAAGAAAAGATGCCAATAAATTATTAGAGAAAGCAAGACAGGGAGAGACAAAAATAATAGGTAATTCTCTCGACGCAAAAATTTCTCTTTACACTTCAGATAAAGATTTGTTAAACTTTATAAAAGATAACAAAGTAAATATTGAACTTGCAACAATAACATCAAAAGTTATTATAAGCGAAAATTTGGAATCAGATTTTACAGCTGGAGAAGAACTGCCAGAACTTTTAATGTTGGTTGCACATGCTGACGGTGGAAAATGTGAGAGATGTTGGAAATATTCGGAAGAATTAAACTCTGAGTCAATATGTCCAAGATGTGCTGGAGTATTAGAAAAAATAAAATAATATAAAAAATTTAAATTTAAGAAAAAATAAAAATTCAAAATAATTTCAAGGAGAAATTCCATGCTTTATGCAGTATTAATTTTTGGGCTTATAGCTCTTGACCAAATTACAAAATATGTTG
>JBOFDW010000130.1:0-2122 GCA_051647385.1 Fusobacteriaceae bacterium | reverse complement strand
TCGTTAGAAACTTTACATTTTTCACACTAATTTTTTTCACTGAATCAATAAGCGGATTTTTAAAATTCAGCCCAGCACTTTGAGACGTTATAAGTTTTCCAAATCGAAATACAAGAGCCACCTCTCCAGTTTTTACGGTGTAACAAGATTTCATGAAAATTATCAATATCATCAAAGTTCCAATTATTATTGAATACTTTTTGACATTCCCACTAAATTCAAACCCAAAATTATTCTTCATTATAATCTCCTATAAAAAATTTTTTATCTAGTTATTTTTTTTAATTTTTCCAGCCAAATTTATTTTAAGCTAATTTATTATATATGAAAACATCTGTCAGAGTCAATCAAAAATCAAAGATAACTCTTTTTCGAAAATATCAAGAAGCCTGTCAAACTCAGTGGTAACAGCTTTGAAGCTTTCTGGTCTGGTTAAATCTACACCAGCTTTTTTTAGTTGCTCAATTGGATGGTCGTTTCCTCCAGATTTTAATAATTCCAAATATTTTTCTTTTGATGCCTCACGCTCTTGCTCAGAATATTTTGGATTGGTAACTTTATCATACAAGTTTGCTGAAGCTGAAAAGCTTGTTGCATATTGAAAAACATAAAATGGCGAGTTATAAAAGTGAGGAATTCTTGACCAAACAATCTTTTGCAACTCATCTTTTGTAATAGTTTCTCCGTAATATTCTTCCCACAGAGTTTTCATAATTCCGCTCAAAGTATCAGCTGTAATTGGTTGACCATCTTCTGCAAGTTTATGAACCTGATATTCATAGTCAGCGAACAAAGTCTGACGATAAAAAGTACCAACAACATTACCCAATGACTGCTCCAGCAAAGAAATTTTCTCCTTAGGGTCTTTGGAAATTTTTAGCATGTCATCCAAAAGAAGCCTCTCATTAAAAGTAGACGCCACCTCAGCCACAAAAATTGTGTACTGACTTGTTGCATATGGCTGGTTTTTTGCAGAATACATACTATGCAATGTGTGCCCAAGTTCATGTGCAAGAGTAAAAACTGCGTCCATTGTTTTGTTATAATTCAAGAGCATATATGGATGCACGTCAAAAATATTTATAGAATATGCACCACTTCTTTTATTTTCTGTCTCATAAACATCGAGCCAACCATCAGAAATTGCATGTGATAAATTTTCTTTGTAATGTTTCCCCAGTGGAGTAACAGACTCCAACACTATTTTTTTCGCCTCTTCATAATCATATTCTTTCTCGTAGCCAACTAAATCAATTGTCTCATCATAAATATGGTATTCTTTCAGCTTCAAAAATTTCTTTCTAATCTGAGAGTAACGTCTTAATGGAGCAGAATTTTCTTTGGCAGCTTTCAGAAGCGACATATAAACTTCTGGGTCAATATTTTTTCCTTCAAGAGCTCTATCAAGTGTAGATTTATAATTTCTTGCCTTAACACTTGCCACAGACTTTTGGACTATACCGCGATAAATTGTTGCCAAAGTATGCTCGCTCATTTTGAAAGAGTTATAAAGAGCCTCGAAAGCATTCTTACGATTTTCTTGTATCCTATTTGTTGCAAGAAGCTGACCATAAAGTCCGTATGAAACTTCTACCTCTTCTTTTATCTCGCCTTTATCGTCTATCAAATTTATTTTGTTCCATTTTATATCTGAAGTTGTAAGCTCTTGATAAATATCATTTACCACGCCGTTGAACTGCGAGAAGTACGACAAAAGCTTTTCACTCTTCTCGTCAAGGACATGAGACTGCAACCGATAAAGTTCCATGATGTTAAATCTTCGTTGCTCCAAAATTTTATTCTCATTTATCCAGCTTATCATAGTTTCTTTTGGTATTTTTAAAATCTCTGGAGATATCCAAGCACTATCAACTCCTATCTTACTCCACAAAAATTCTATCTCCTGAACTTTTTCAGAGGCGAATAAATCTTTTGCGTTCAAGTCTTTCATAAGATATGGATACAAATAAACTCTGTCCAAAAGTCTCCCTATCTTCTCTTCAAGTTCAGTTAGTTCAATAAATTTTTGGCAATCTTTTTCTATCTTACCTTGATATGACGGAATTTTATCCGCAAGTTTTTTTACCTCTGCAACATCTTTTTCCCAGTCGCCCCAAGTTTT
>JBOFDW010000129.1:0-7075 GCA_051647385.1 Fusobacteriaceae bacterium | reverse complement strand
GCCCCTTATCTTTGGAGTCCTCAATAATTTTCTGAAATTCTTTCGGGTGAACTTCGTTGTTCGCACCCTTAATTCTATAATCAAATTTGCCCAAAATTTCGTTTAAGATTTGAATTCTTTCCATGTCAGGTTTGTCGTGGGTACGATAAATTGAAGGAACTTCCAACCAGAAAAGTTTTTCCGCAATGGCTTCATTGGCTGCAATCATAAAATCTTCAATAATTCTTTCAGACTCGCCACGCTCGATTTTTTTAACTTCTATCACATCTTTATTTTTATCCAAAATAACTTTTGCTTCGGGAATTTCAAAATCAATGCTACCTCTGTTATATTTTATTTTTCGAATCAAACCAGAAAGTTCCAGCATAACATTTACCTCATCTGTTATGTCAGAATATTCTTTCAGTGCGTCAGAATCCTTCGCTAAAATTTTATTCACGTTATTATAAGTCATTCTGTGCACAGTATTTATCACGGACTTATACATTTCAGAAGTCTTAACTTTTCCTTCGCTGTCAAAAATAATTTCGCACGAAAAAGTTAGCTTGTCCTCTTTTTCATTGAGAGAACAAATCCCGTTGGAAATTTCGTGTGGAAACATTGGCAAAACTCTGTCCACCAAATAAACCGAGTTACCACGTTTTTCTGCCTCAACATCAAGAGCAGAATTCACTGGAATATAATGTGACACGTCGGCGATGGATACGATTAATTTATAATCTCCGCCAGAAAGTTTTTCAACACAAACTGCATCATCCAAATCTTTTGCGTCGTCGCCGTCAATGGTGATAATTTTTTTGTCACGCAAATCTTTCCGCTTAGAAATTTCTTCTTTGGAAACAACCGTTGAAATATTTCTAGCCTCAGCCAAAACTTCGTCAGGAAAAGTTTCGCTCATATTATTTAAAACTATCAGACCTCGAATCATATTGTCAGTGTCGTCAGGATTTCCCAGCACTTCCAAAATTTCTCCTTCAGGACTTTTTTTGGCGTCGCCCCAGAAATTAATTTTCACAACAACAAGACTTCCGTTGGGAATTTTTCCTCGAAGAGATTTCCCAGCAATGAAAATATCGTTGCCGAAAGAATGTACAGGACTAACGAAGGCAAAAGTTTCTCGGATGTCAATCGTTCCAACAATTGTGTCACGATTTCTTTTTATAACTTCGACAACTTTTCCCTCTTTCTTTTTTCCTTCACCGCTTACAACTTGCACACGGACAGTATCGCCGTCAAAAGCCCCGCCAAATTCTCGACGTGGAATAAAAATCCCTTCAGACTCAGTGTCGACAAATGCGAACCGATCTTTCACGACGCATAATTCCCCAACCACATTATTTTCCTCACGAGAAGAAAATTCTTCTCTCTTTCGGATTTTTTCTAATTTATTTGGGTCAACTTTTTTCTCAGCAGAATTTTCCAAAGTTTTAGCCTTGGATTTTTTTTTCTTGTTAAATTTTGAGCCACTAACTTTTGGATTAAGATTTGGTTTTTTTGGAGCGGTATTTTTTCCGTCAGGATTTTTTGTTTTATTTTTATCCTGATTTTTTTTCTTCCATTGTTCCGAGTTCATTTTATTTTGCTCCTTTTAAAAGGTAGTTTCTAAGCTCCAACGTGTTCACATGAATATCTGATTTTTCTTTTATCAGGTATTCTATTTTTTTTTCTGTCTCTAAAATAATTCCTGCGTCCAAATTTTTTAGAGCCAAGTCACGAATCTCAGATGAAAATTTATAATTTCTTCCCTGTTCAATTTTATCCGCAATGTAAATTATTTTTTCCAAGTCAGACATATTTTTTCTGCCGATGGTGTGATATCTCGCAGCATTTAAAATATCCTCGTCAGTTATTCCATAATTTTTCTCCGCATAAATTGCTCCAACAAATCCGTGCAAAATATTATTTTCATTTTCATAGCCATTTATTTCTGAGAATTTTTGTTTGCTCTCCAGAAAAATTTTGTACAAAAACTCAGCGGGATATTCTTTCATAATATCGTGAATAAAAGCCGCCACTGAAATTTTATCTTTTGGTACAGAAAATTTTGCCCCGAGAGTTTGCCCCATGGACTCAACATTTATCACGTGGGAAAATCTTGCTGGAGAAAGTTTTTCTTTTAAATCTTTTTTTAGCTTATTAATTAATTCTGTCATTACTCATCTTCTTTTTGAATTTTATTAGCTCAAAATATTTTTAGAATAAAAAGGTTTTTCTGTAAATTTTTACCTAGACTAATAATCCAGCATAGAATAAAATTGCTGCCAAATTCCGTCATAGACTTTTCCATTCACCAAAAATCTCACACGATTTGTTCCACCAATATCTATCAAACTATTTGTAATGGCAGAAAGTATCATCAAAGTTTTTTGCTGATTTTTATGAAGTAAAGGTGTATCCTTTAAATCAACGTAAGCAATTTTATTGTCAAAAAAAATTGCCTGTGCCTCAAAGTCTTCCGTGATAAGTTTTCGATTTTTCATCTCACGAGAAACTGCCTTCACGATTTCTTTTGCATAAGAATTTTCGTCTCGAACATTTGAAACAAAGCTGTCGATTTTTTCAATTCTAGAAAAATCTGCACTGGGAACAAAAATTTTTGCTGACCTAAATCCACCTGAATTTTTTGTCGATAAACTTTCATCGAAAACAATATTTTGAGCCACACGATTATATCTGTTCCAGAAAAAATATCCCATGCCCAAAAGTATCGCCAGTAAAATTATTATGACTCCATTTTTTGTAAGTCCTGAATTTGTCGTTCTATATTTTCCCATCATATTTTCTCACTCCTAATAAAAATAATTTCTTATTTCTGCCGCCAAAGTTTTTGCTAAACGTTTTTGAATTTCTGGGTTAGAAATTCTTTGCATCTCGTTTCTGTTTGTCAAAAATCCTAACTCAACTAAAACTCCTGGAATAACTGCACTTGGTCGCCCAAGTCCACGAAGCACGGCAAAGTTTGCGCCCTCCACTCCACGATTGATTCCTTTCATCTCTTTAACAATTGCAGAATTTACTCTAGCCGCAAATCCAGCAGAAAGTTCTTGATATTTTTTGTACTCGAGCTCGCCTAAAATTTGTGAAATGTCTTCTCCGTTTCCTCCCAAAGTATCTCCAAAACTATTTTCATAGGCAGCAATTCTTGCCGCATAAGGAGACGATTGTTTTGAATAATAAAAAGTCTCGAAGCCTTTAACATTTGGACTACGAATTGCATTGACGTGAATACTGATAAATAAATCTGCCTTCAAATCATTTGCAATTTTTGGTCTGTCGGGCAACTCAACGAAAACATCTCTGTCACGAGTCATGGCAACATTAAATTCTCCTTCAAGTTCCTCACGAAGATATAACGCAACTTTTAGCACGATATTTTTTTCATTTTTTCCAAATTTATTTGCCCCAACATCTTTTCCGCCGTGTCCCGGGTCAATTACGATTGTAAATTTTTTGTCGGAAGATTTTCCCCCATTCATAGAAATCGTGAGTTCGTTGCCAGATTTTTTCAGGCTATAATTTGACGAACGAGAATGTTTTATGAAAATTCCCATCCCTGAATCTCCAAAGTCAGATATTTGAAAAGCTTCCACTCCATTTTTTTCAAATGAAGAATTTTTTAAGTTGGCTGCCGTTCCAATATTTCCCTTTGGAAAATTTAAATATATGAGCCGATTTTTTGCGTCGTAAGTGCTTTCATAATTTGGGACACTTCCAGCAAATTCTATGACCAAATTTCCGTTGTCATTTTTTACGCTTTGAATTTGTGTCGCCGAAAAACTAAAATTAAATAATAAGATACCAAAAAATAATACTAAAATTTTTTTCATAGCTGCTATAAACTCTCCTAACATTTATTTTTTTCTCCAAAAGTTTTATATGATTTTTTTTGTGCCGTAAAATATTCTGCTCAAAAATTTTTGCTTGCCAAAATTTTTAGAGAAGGAGTTTGAGGGCGAGCGTTAAGCCCTCATTAAATTTTCATAGAAAATTTTTTTCTCTTAAAATATTTCCCCTAAATTTTTATCTCCTGAAATTTTTTCTGCCTCATAAAATTTTCGAGCCGAATATTTTTCCACTGGCTTATATTATATCACAAAAATAAAAAGAGCGATAAGAAATTATCGCCCTCCAAATTTTTTTGTAATAATTTTACTTAGAAATAATTGTTGCAATGGCAGATTTTCTAAAAGTTATTGTAACACCTTTATCAACTCTTACCACAACATAATCTTCACTAACTGAAGCGACTGTTCCTTTAATTCCTCCAGAAGATATAACTTCAACACCTTCTTGCAATGAGTTTACCATTTCTCTGTGCTTCTTTTGCTTTTTCTTGTTCGGTAGTATCAGCAAAAAATAAAATATTGCTATCCATACGGCGAAAGTAAGAACCATGCCTCCATATTTACCAAACATTCCTGTTATTTGTCCCATAAATTTTCTATCCCTCCTAAACTTGATAACCGATTATAACATATTTACATATTTTATTCAACAGAAAAAATTTTTATTTAAGAAAATATTTCGGGGGAAAAGTTTTTGTGAAAATATTTTATAATTATGGTAATATGGTTTGATAAGAAAAAAAAATTTACTAAAAATAATATTTGGAGGAATAATTTTGAAATTAAAAATTTTAGGCTTGATATTTTTCATGACAGGAAAAATAATTTTTGCTGAAAATATTTCTCCAAAAAAACTTTATAATTTTTATGCAAAAACTTCACTTGATATTGCCACGCAATATTTTTACGCTCTCCCTGATGGAAGCGGTAATTCTGAATATCTTCACTTGGCAGATCCAGAATTTGTTAAAGGAGATGGTTTTGGATATTCATTCGATATTCAAGGGACATATAATATTTCTGACAAAGCTGAAATTGGAATTGGGCTGGGATATATTTCTCCAGCTCAAAGTTCAGAGGTGAAAACCAAACAAGATTTGATTTATAAATATCCGACCTACACCGCAACTTCAATTTATTTTTTGGGCAAATATAAATTTTTGAGCGAGAATTATTTTATTGTTCCATATCTTCAAATGGAAACAGGATTTTTATTTGCCGATGTTGGCGATGATGGTCTCCCACAAAAAGAATATTCTGAAATAAATATTGGCTACATTATAAATTTTTTAGCTGGTGCAGAATTTGGAAATATTGTAACTGATTTTGGAATTACATCTCGCTGGGACTGGCTAAGTTCTGCTAACAAGATTTATATACTTCGACAGTTTTTGATGTTGCATTAAAATTTGGAGTTGGATATAAATTTTCATTCTAAGAAATTATTTCAGAGAGAAAAATATTTCTAGGAAAAACTATTTTTTGTAGAACAAATAGTTCTTTACTTATTTTCTAATATAGTCTATAATAATTTAGATGGCATAAAAAGTGAGGTTGAGAAATGACAAAAAAAATAGAGGCTTTATTATCGGGTGTTGGATTAATTTTTGGTTCTTATAATGAACTTGAAAAACCAAAAAATAATGTGTCAACTTTTAAATCAGATTCCAATTCTTTAAAAAATGATTGGTCAAAAATCGGCAAAGATATGTACAGGGGGATAAGTGGGTACGAATCAGCATCAAAAGGGAATGATATCAAATGAAAATAATGGGAAACATCGGATAGATATTATGAGTCAAGAAAATTATGAAGGTCCTATACCTCATCCAGATTTATTTAAAAAATTTGACGAAGTTTTAAGTGGAGCGGCAGAAAGAATTATGGCGATGGCAGAAAAAGAGCAAAGTCATCGACACAAATCTGAGCAAGAATATTTTGCTCTACAAAAACTTGGACTTGTATGTGGATTTATTATCGCAATTTTATTTGTTATCTTGGGAGTATTTTTAATTTATGTTGGAAAATCTATTACTGGATTTTCTCTGGCAATTTCTGCTCTTGCATCTTTGGTATTTGCATTTTCGATTAAGAGTAAAAAATAATATTGGGAGGAATAAAAATTTTAGGAGGCAAAATAAATTTTGTCTCCTTTTTTATTTGAGAAAAATATTTCGGCTAAAAAGTTTTTGTAAGAAAAAATTTTATTTGAGCAAAAAAAATTTCAGAAAATATTTAAAATAGGCACAAAATAAAATTGACAAATGCAAATATTACAGGTATAATATTGTTATCATAAAATAATTAGGAGGATTCAAAATGAAAAAGTTTTTTGTTACACTTGCAATCGTAATTGCATTCAGTTCATGTGCTAGACAAACGTTTAATTTTCAAAAAGGAAATGCTGGGGTTGAAAAATCCTCAGAGTGGAGTCAATTTATAATTGGAGGTATAGCTCAATCTTCTGATATCGATGTTATTGCTATTTGCGGTTCAGCTGACAAAGTAAGAAAAGTTGAGGCACAATTAACTTTTGTAAATATAATAATTTCTATGTTTACTTTGAATATTTACACGCCAAGAACTTATAGAGTTTTCTGTGCTGCATAAATATTTCTCTTGGAAAAATTTTAAAACAAAATTATATATGGAGGTTTTAAATTGAAAAAAAAATTTTTAGCTTTAATATTTTTTATGCTAGGAACAATAATTTTTGCGGAAGATCTTGCACCAAAAAAACTTTTTAACATTTATGGAAAAGGTTATCTTGATTTAGTGACTGGATATTCTTATAATAATGTTTCGATAGACAGTAGTAGTTATAATTCTCTAAACATTTCTGCACCAACTTTTGTATCAGGAAAAGGCGTTGGATATGCTTTTGAAATTCAAGGGACATATAGTCTTTCTGATAAAGTTGAATTTGGGCTTGGTGTTGGATATATGGCGCCGTCTCCACCTGCTGAAAAAGGAAACCCCGCTTATAAATATCCAAGCTACACATCTATTCCACTTTATCTTTTAGGTAAATATAAATTTATAAGTGAAGTAAAATCTCCTGTCGTTCCATATATTCAAGCTGAATCAGGACTTTTATTTAACACTTTGCAAGATGAAGGTTATGTTGTGACTGATGGGTTAAAAGTAAAAGAATATTCAAATATTCAGCTTGGATATTTTGGTAGATTTTTAATAGGGGCAGAAGTGAAAGGTTTTGTTGTTGATGTTGG
>JBOFDW010000128.1:0-6784 GCA_051647385.1 Fusobacteriaceae bacterium | reverse complement strand
TAACTACAGGGGATTAACTCCTGTTTTTTACATTACAAATTTAAAAAATTTAAGTGGAGGTTTTATTTATGTCTGAAAATTTTAAGTTAGCAGGTATTGAAATCAAAACGTATTTTATTGTTGCAGTTGTTTTAGCTATTGGAATTTTTGCTGGAGTCCTTCCTGCTGGTATGGTTGGAGCTTTTCCTGTTCTAATGGTTCTGGGTGCTTTTTTGGAATGGATAGGAACCAAAACTCCTATTATAAAAGATTATCTTGGTGGTGGTCCAATAGTTATAATTTTTGTTTCGGCGGCTATCGTTTATTTTGGAATCTTACCGGAAAAATCAGTAGACAGTTTGAAAAACTTTATGACTAAGGAAGCTTTTCTAGATTTTTATATCGCCGCTCTCATTACAGGTAGTATCCTTGGCATGAACAGAAAATTATTAATAAAATCTGCCGTTAGATATTTGCCAGTTATTCTTGGAGGTGTTATAGTTGCTCTTCTTTTGACTGGAGCAATAGGGTCTATATTGGGTTATGGATTTAAAAAAGCTGTTTTCTTTGTTGCAATTCCTATAATGGGTGGAGGTGTTGGAGCTGGTGCTGTACCTCTTGCACAAATTTTTGGTAAGGCTATGAATCAAGATCCAAAAAGTATTTTATCAGTTATGATTCCAGCTGTTGCTCTTGGAAATGCTCTTACTATTGTGGCGGGTGGATTATTTAATCGACTTGGAAAAAAATATACTAAATTAACAGGTAATGGAAATCTTCTTAAAAAATTTGAGCAACCTGCAGTTGAAAAAGTTGCAGAAGAAAAAATGAATTTTGAAAATCTTGCTGTTGGAATAATTTTATCTACAACTTTTTTTGTTTTTGGAAACGTTCTAGGAAAATTTATAAAAATTCATCCATATGCACTTATGATAATTTCGGTTGCAATTTTTAAAGCCACTGGCATAATGAAATTAGAATATGAAAAATGTGCAGAGCAATGGTTCAAATTTGTGATGAAAGTTTTTACTCCAGCTTTATTAGTTGGTATTGGAATTGCTTACACAAGTTTAAAGGAAGTTATATCAGCATTTAATTTGACATATTTAATTTTAGTTTTGACAACGGTTGTCGGAGCTATTATTGGAACAGCTGTCGTTGGTCATCTTTTTGGATTTTTTGTAATAGAGGCAACTATAACTGCTGGACTTTGCATGGCAAATATGGGTGGAACTGGTGACGTTGCAGTTTTATCTTCTGCACACAGAATGGAACTTATGCCTTTTGCTCAAATCTCATCAAGAATAGGCGGCGCATTTATGCTGATATTAACCTCCATACTTATAAATATTTTTATGTGATAAAATTCAAAGGAGTCTGTTATGTCAAAAAATGTTTATGAAGAATCTCTTGCTCTGCACGAAAAATTTCATGGAAAAATAGAAGTTGTTTCAAAAGTCCCAGTTACAAATAAAGACGAACTTACCTTGGCATATTCTCCAGGTGTTGCAGAACCGTGCATGAGAATAGCAAAAAATAAAGAAGACGTTTACAAATATACTTCTCGAGGAAATATGGTTGCTGTTGTAACTGATGGAACAGCTGTTCTTGGTCTTGGTGATATTGGGCCAGAAGCTGCACTTCCTGTTATGGAAGGAAAATGTATTTTGTTCAAACAATTTGGTGGCGTTGATGCTTTCCCAATTTGCCTTGACACAAAAGATCCAGAAGAAATAATTAGAACCGTAAAATTAATTGCTCCAACTTTTGGTGGAATAAATTTGGAAGATATTTCGGCTCCACGTTGTATAGAAATTGAGACTAGACTAAAAGCTGAACTTGATATTCCTGTGTTTCATGATGACCAACACGGTACAGCAATTGTTGTTGTTGCAGGAATTATGAATTCTTTTAAATTTTTGAAAAAAGATTTAAAAAAAGCAAAAGTTGTTGTTAATGGAGCTGGGGCAGCTGGTAGTTCTGTAGCAAAACTTATAAATGATTTGGGTGTTGGCGAACTAATTATAGTTGATAAAGTTGGAATTTTAAATAAAGATGATAAAGATAAATATAATTTTTCGCATAAAGAATTAGCGACTCTTTCAAATCCAAATAATTTAAAAGGTAACTTGTCTGACGCATTAAAAAATGCAGATATTTTTGTTGGAGTTTCCATAGCTGGATGTTTAACAACAGAAATGGTTAAGACAATGAATAATAATTCTGTTATTTTTGCCATAGCAAATCCTTCTCCAGAAATTATGCCAGAAGATGCAAAAGCTGGAGGAGCAAAAATTATTGGAACAGGTCGTTCTGATTATCCAAATCAAATAAATAATGTTCTGGCTTTTCCAGGACTTTTTAAGGGAGCGCTCAGAGCAAAATCAAAAAAAATAACTGAAGAAATGAAAATGGCAGCAGCGGTTGCCATTGCAAAACTTATAAGAGAAGAAGAATTAAAGGAAGATTATATTATTCCAAATCCTTTTGATCCTAGAGTTGCTAATGCTGTGGCAGATGAAGTTGAACGAATTGCAAAAGAACAAAATATCTGTCGTTAAATAAATGAAGGGAATAAAAAATGGAAAACAAAAAAATTTATGATGTAATAATAATTGGAGCTGGTCCTGCTGGACTTACGGCTGCACTTTATGCTGGAAGAGCAAAATTAAATGCACTTTTAATTGATAGAGGACTTGGCGGTGGTCAAATTTCTATAACAGCCGAAGTGGAAAATTATCCTGGGTCACTTTTGGAAGAAGGACAGTTTCAAATTTCTGGACAAAAACTTACGAAAAGAATGATCGATCAAGCTGTTCATTTTGGAATAGAAAAAGTTATGAAAACTATTTCTGAAGTTGAACTTAAGAATCCAATAAAAAAAATAATTGCAAGTGACGGAACTATTTATGAAGGGAAAACTGTCGTTATTGCAACTGGTGCTGTACCAAAAAAACTTTGGTGTGAAGGTGAATCAAAATTTGCTGGTCGTGGAGTTTCTTATTGCGCAACTTGTGATGGATTCTTTTTTTCAGGGCTAGATATTTTTTGTGTAGGAGGCGGCGATTCTTCTCTTGATGAAGCTCTTCATCTTACAAAATTTGGGCGTAAAGTTATAATGCTTGTTAGAAAACCTGAATTTAGAGCGGCCGAATATATTCGAGAAAAAGTTTTAAATCATCCAAAAATAGAAGTTAAATTTAATACTGAGCTTGTGAAAATAGATGGAGAAAATGAAGTGAAATCTATAACATTAAAAAATAATAAGACAGGGGAAGAAATTATTCACACGGCTTCAGAAGAAGATGGAACCTTTGGCGTATTTATTTTTGTTGGATATAATCCAAATACAGAAATTTTTAAAGACCAAATAGAAATGGACGAATGGGGTTATATAAAAACTGATGAAAATATGGAGACGAACTTGACTGGAGTTTATGCAGCTGGAGATTTAAGACCAAAACTTCTTCGTCAAGTTGTAACCGCAACTGCCGATGGTGCAATTGCAGTTACTGCAGCAGAAAAATTTTTGAATGAAAAAAAAGACTAGGGCGGAAATCTTTTCTCCCTAGTCTTTTTTATTTATTTTTATTTATTTAAATATTTTTGATTTTCTTACATCAGATATCTTACCCACAAATAAATACTAGAAACAAAAAGAGTTTGAAGTGTAACAGAAATTGCAAATTTCATAAATTGGAAGAATGAAATTTTTACTCCAACTTTTGCAGCAGTACTAACAGCAACTATATTTGCAGCTGAAGCAAGTATTGTTGTATTTGCTCCAAGACAAGCTCCAAAAGAAAGTGCCCACCAAAAAGCTTTTAAATTTTCTGCATGAACAAAAGTTGCCGACATAGATTTTATTATTTCTCCAAAAGTTGTAGCAGTTGCAACGTTTCCAATAAGCGAAGTTGATATCGCAGATATCCAAGAAATTGATATTACAGAAACTTCAAATTTTCCATTTGTAATTTTAGTTATAAATTCTCCAACATATTCTATTGCATGAACTTCTTGAATTCCTCGAACCATCATGAAAAGTCCCATGAAGAAAAAAAGTGTATCCCATTCAACATGTTCTAAAGTCTCAGCTGATTTTCTTTTTGCAAAAATAACCAAAAGCATTGCTCCTAAAAGAGCCCAAGTCTGAAGTCCCTTGTGAAAAAAACTGTCAAAAATAAAAGCGAAAATAACTATCCCGAATATTGTCCCTGCTACCTTCAAAAGTTTTTTATCTTTAATTGCTCTGGAAGCATCTAGCTCCATTATTTGTGCTCTTAGTTCATTTGTAACTTTAAGTTTTCTTGTATGAAAAAAATAAATATTTAAAAGCATAATACAAAATGCAATTATTGCCAGTGGACTTGTGTTAAATAAAAAGTCATTAAAACTAAGTTTTCCACCGTGACCGATAATTAAGTTAGTTGGGTCACCAATTAAAGTTGCCGCTCCACCAATATTTGCCGACATAGCTTCTGCCATAATAAATACAAAAGGATTTAATTTAAGTTGTTTTGCAAGCACTACAGATACAGGAGCTAGCAAAAGAATTGTTGTGACGTTGTCTAAAAAAGCTGAGGCAACAGCAGTCATAAGAGCCAGCAAAGCAATTACAAGAAAAGGTTCTCCCTTTGCAAATTGTGCCAACTTTATTGCAAACCACTGAAAAATTCCAGTTTCAGAAATTAAATTTACAATTATCATCATACCAACTAGCAAAAAAATAATATCAAATTTTTCGGCAATTGCACTCAAAGCTTGCTCTGGTTCTAAAATTCCTATAAGAGTCATGAGAAGTCCGCCAGTCATAGTTGCCCATGCGTTTGGAATTTTTTCTGTAATTATGCAATAAAAAACTGACACAAAAATAAGTAACGCGATTATCAATAGCATTTTTACCTTCCTAATTTTCTTCAAAAGTAATTTTATAATTTTTTAAAATAAAATATAAAATAAAAATTTCAAATCTAATTTACAACTTATTATTTTACCACAAAATTTGAAAAAAGAATTTATTTTTTTTAGTATTAAAAATTTCTGTTGATATTAAAGAGAAAGTTTTCAAATATTTTTCAAAAAGGCTTTCATGAGTTTAATAAAAATAATAAATTAAATTAAAAAAATATTATTGCATAAAATTTTTAGAAATCCTGTCTCTATATTTTATACAGAAATATTTTTCATAAAATTTATGGTATAATTTTTTAAACAAAATATAAATGTGGAGGTGCTGCACAAAATTGCAAAATAAAAAATACAAAATTTTTCCAATAATTTTCAATATTTTTTATATGATGATGTGGCTAATCCCTTTTTATTTTTTTACGAAAGATTTTTTGAAACCAGAAATTTTCACTGAATTACGCTCAAATAATTTTTCTTTTTATTCTTTAAAGAATTCTTTTTTGCAAGGAATATTATCTGTATTTTTTTCTTTTATAATTGCAATAATTCCAGCTTATTATATGTCGTATAATAAAAATATTTTTACGAAAATTTTGGATAAACTTTTTTTTATTCCATTTGTGTTTCCAGTTGTTTCCACTGTGATAGCTTTTAGTTTGATTTTTAATTTATCTTTTTTCAGAAAAATTGGTTTAAATTACACTCTGACAAATATAATTATCGTGAATTGTTTTTATAACTCGCCGATATTTTTAAAATATATTGCAGAAGCACTAAAAAAAATTCCAAAAGAATTTGTTGAAGAAGCTCAAATTCAAAATGCTTCTGATTTTCAAATTTTTTATAAAATAAAATTGCCATTAATTTTCCCACAAATATTGCGAGGTGCGTTTTTAGTTTTTTTATATTCTTTTACTTCTTTTATAATTGTAATTGCAATTGGTGGGCTAAAATTTTCCACAATAGAAGCTGATATTGCCACAACACTTATTGGAAGTCTAAATTTTTCTCGCGTAATAATTCTTGGATTTATGCAGGGATTTATTTTAATATTTATAAATGCGTTGACTTTTAAAGTGAAAGAATACGAGCTTAATGGAGAACAATATTTACATAAGACTCCAAAAATTTTGCTTTATATTTCGTGGATATATTTTATATTTATTTTTTCTATCTTTATCATAGGTATAACTTTTAGTTTTTATAATTTTTATTCTGGAGAATTTTCTTTTAAACCTTATGTACGTATTTTTTCGTCAAACTTTAATGAAGTTTTCCCAATATTTCAGTCACTGAAAAATTCTTTTTCTCTATCTTTTTTGTGCGGATTTATTGTGACGCTCTTTGCATATTTAATGATAAAAGCATATAATAAATTTACAAATTTTATTTTGTTTTTTACAATGGGATTATCAGTGGCTTTTATCTCTATTACGCTAATTTATTTGAACATAAATTTTAATGTTCCAGTAATAATTTTATTGGTGGTTGCATATATTTTGATTTCCTTGCCACTTGGATATTCTTTTATGTATCAGTATCTTAAAAATTTTAGCGTAGAAATTTTAGAAGTTGCCAAAATAGACGGATGTTCTCTGATAAAAAGATTTATTTTTATTGAGTTTCCTTTACTCAAGAAAATTTTCCTCTGGGTATTTATGCAAATTTTTGTTATTATTTTTGGTGAATTTACAATTGGATATACCATGCAAATTGGAAATACTTTTCCTATTGTTCCGCTGGTAAATTATTCATTGCTATCATCAAAATATTTTCTGGAGAGTGCCGCTCTTAATACTGTGACACTTTTATTTTTAACTATTATACTTTCTCTCACTCAAAAATTGGTGGAAGAAAAATTGAACAAGGAGGATTTTCTTAAATGAAAAAATTTTTA
>JBOFDW010000127.1:0-1762 GCA_051647385.1 Fusobacteriaceae bacterium | reverse complement strand
AACAAGCCGATTGTATAAAAAACAATTTACCTGTTTTTAAGTCACAAAATAACCTACTTCTTCGCTTAGCTTTTTTCATCCTTGGAAGCTTGCTTTATGCTTCAATTTGTGGCACTATATCAATCATTGGGATGCAAATTGGAGAATCCTATTTCCACTTTTGTTTTTACTTATTTGCAATTATAGGATGGGCTGCTGCTGATTTTTTAGGGCTCACGTAAAAAATATGGGGAGAAGTCTTAAATTTGAAAAAAAAAACAAATGGATTTTTCAATATTTTCTTCCTTTTTACCTGAAGGATTATTATCTCATTTTGACATCGTTGAATTCAAAGAATTGGGTGATTTGCAAACAAAAAAAGATTGTTTTTATATCTATTTAGACGAGAAAAACATTCTTCCAAAAGAATATAGCGAGATTGAGTATGAATCAAAAGGGTTTTATGAACGAACCATAATACAAGACTTTCCCATAAGAGGCAAAGCTGTTTATTTAGGTATAAGAAGGCGAAGATGGCGTAATAAAAACAAGAAAACCTTTGAAGTAAAAAGTGATTATTCCTTTATAGCTGAGGGTTCAAAATTAACAGTTGAACTTTCAGATTTTTTAAAAGATACAGGTAGAGACCCGAGAAGATACGATAAGTAATATCGCAAGCTATTACGGGGTTAAAGCCAATTTATTACAGCGCCATTACAAGAAAAAGATTAGTGGTTTTAAAGACTGGGAACAGTTAAATCACGCCGAAGATTATTTGATTTACCCTGAAAATATTGGAGAGAATTTAAGTATAGACGAAGTAAGTTTATCAAAAGGAGAACTCTATACCTTTGTTACCAACAAACAAGGAAGAGGGAAGAAAAAGACACTAGTGGCATCTATAAAAGGTACAAAAAGCCAAGATATAATTGATGTTTTAAGCCTTATTTCATTAGAAAAAAGAAAATTGGTAAAGGAAATAACGCTTGATATGGCTAACAATATGCAATTAGTATCAAGAAAGTGTTTCCCTGAGAGTTCATTGGTTACAGACCGTTTTCACGTTGTAAAATTGGTAATGGAAGCCTTGCAACATTTAAGAATTAAATATCGATGGGAAGAAATAGAAAAAGAAAATCAAGCCATTAAAATAGCCAAAGAACAGAATCTAAAATACATTCCACTTACATTTGACAATGACGATTCTCCTAAACAATTATTAGCAAGAAGTCGATATATTATGGCTAAAAAACCAAATCAATGGACAGAAAATCAAAAGATAAGAGCAGAGTTATTGTTTAGAAATTATCCACTTTTGCACCAAGCATATAAGCATACACTCGAATTTAGAAATATTTATGAAGAAACAAGCAAAGAGATAGCAAGAGAAAAAATGACTAATTGGGTGCAAAAAACCAAGCAACTCAATATGACTCTTTTTAATACCGCTGCAAATAGTTTGAATTATCATTTAGAAACCATTTTGAACTTCTTCAAAAACAGACATACCAACGCAAATGCTGAGTCATTTAATTCTAAAATAAAACTCTTTAGAGCAAATCAAAGAGGTGTAGTAGATGTAAAATTCTTTCTCTTTAGAATGGAAAAACTTTTTGCTTAATCCCCATAAAATTTATGTGACCCCTTTTTCCTTTCCGTCGGTATCATAAAAACGATAGCCCGTAGCTTCCATTTGCGGCAACCAACTCACGTCGGCTCCTTTGGCGAAAGCCAATTTATTTTTCTTTTGTGCCAAAGCGATAGTGGTACTACTTATAAAAAG